>NZ_JBFUIB010000057.1:0-17567 GCF_056402095.1 Peribacillus sp. P4_C12 | reverse complement strand
GCAGTCGTAAACCCTGACATTACCCCTACTATGACAATGGCGGTTCCTGTAATTGTATCGAATCCCAGAGCCAACGCCAGGGGAATGATAAGAGGAAGATAAGCCAGTGTTTCTTCTGCCATCCCCATTAAGGAGCCGCCTACAGCGAAAAACAGCATCACGACAGGAATCAATAGCTTTTCACGCGTCGCCAACTTCCGAGCCATTGTCCCGATAAGCACATCAACCGTACCTGTTGCTCTTAAAACACCGAAAAACCCTCCGATAATCAATAAGAAAAAGATAATATTTCCGGCTTCTACCATTCCTGTGTGAATAGCTTTTATCATATCGAACAATCCGACCGGTGCAGATTCTATCCATTTAAAAGAATTGGCGTCTACTGTTGCTCGTCCATCCGCTTCAATCCTTGCATATTCCCCAGCCGGCAAAATGTAAGTGAATAGAGTTGCTATTGCGAGAATGCAGAGCAGTAATACAAAAACATTGATTTTTCTCTCTTTTTTTCCCGTTGTTCCAAGCGAAACAATCTTTTCTTGTGGTTGGCTCATACGTGTCTCTCCTTTGTCTTTAAAATAAATGCATGGAACTAAAACGCTTACAAAATAATTCCGGCCTAGAGACTATCAACTTTTTTTCTCGTATTCTGCTGTTTTCCTCCTTTTCAAATCCATAGGCACTTCACTGATTTATATATGCAAAATCTATGCCAATATTGGTAGATTGATTTTTATGAAAACTTTATGGTTGGATTATATTTTAAGGTCATTATTGGTTCTTTTTGGTGATATAATAGAACCAATTTAAAGACAGGTAGGTGTTTTTATGTCAAAATCATCACTTACTCTTATAGCAGGAAGTGCAAAAACAAAGCAAGCCTTGCAGGAACAGCTGGAACAATTGCTTGGAGACTATATTCATGTTAAAAGCCATGCTACCGATGAGGGAATACCACAGTCACTGGAAGATAAAATTATCTTGTATTCATCAGATACCGCTTATGATAATTCAAGTGCTATGTATAACGTAAATGCCGAGAAAATAATTGTGGGAAAGAGAACAGTTAATCATGAATACATTGACAAACTTTTAAGAATACCTGATGGTTCAGCAGTTTTGGTGGTGAATGATGATGATGATGCCACTATAAGTCTTATTGAATCCTTATATCAGCTTGGTGTCGATCATGTTCAATTTATCCCGTTTCGGAAGGGGATATTGTTTTATGAGGATGTCCAAATTGCCGTTTCACCAGGGGAAACACATCTGTGCCCATCTTACATAAAAGAAGTAATCGATATAGGCGTTCGTCTTTTTGATATAACAACAATTCTGGAAGTTGTAGAATGCTGCGGTTTGAACAAGGATATATCCTCTAAGATTTCAGAAAGGTATATTAGCAATATCATTGAATTACAACGTAAGCTGTTATTTGCAGAGCGGGATGCCAAGCAGATGAGCGAGCACATCCAAAATGTGTTGGGAACTGTCGATGATGGAATATTGGTCGTTAATGAGGAAGGACGGATTACGGTATTCAATAATCGGCTTGCGGCATTGTTTCATGTGGATGCACAAGATGTGGTTAATAAGTATTTAGAGCATGTAATGAATCGCAGGGATATTACCGATTTCATCATGGACGGTAGGGATGAAAGTAAGTTCTTCGACATAAACGGCGTGGACGTCGTAATTTTTCGGTTGCAAATGATGAAAGAAAATACAATTGTCGTAACCTTCAAGAGTGTACATCAAGCTTTTGAAATAGAAAAGACAGCACAAAGAGAAATGCGAAATAAAGGATTTTATACGAAATACTGCTTTGATGATATTATCGGTGAGGATGATGTAATGAAAGATCGTAAGCAGATTGCTAAGAAGCTTGCCTTGTCAGAGCATCCGATTTTGATTCAGGGTGAGACAGGAACAGGAAAAGAACTGTTTGCTCATGCTATTCATGAACATTCATTGCGAAAAAACGGGCCATTTCTGGCTGTGAACTGTAGCGCATTAACAGAAACTTTACTTGAAAGCGAATTGTTCGGCTACGAAGAGGGAACATTTACAGGAGCGCAAAGGGGAGGCAAGAAAGGTTTATTTGAATTGGCGGATAATGGAACTATCTTTTTGGATGAAATTGGCGACATAAGTCTCACAGTTCAATCACATCTGCTGCGCGTTCTACAGGAGGGGGAAATTCGCAGAATTGGCGGCAGAAGAATCATACCCATTAATGTTCGAGTGATTACTGCAACGAATAAAGATCTTCAAGGAAAGATACGTGACGGTTCATTCAGAACAGACTTGTTTTACCGGCTGAATGTACTCAATCTCTACATTCCGTCACTCAATGAGAGAAGAGCGGATATTCCGCTTTTGATAAAGCATCTCATCACAAAGAGTGGGAAGTGGGTAAAGGTAGAGCATGACGTACTGGAGTATTTCATGCAATATAATTGGCCCGGCAACATAAGGGAACTGAAAAGCACAATTGATTACATGCTGACGGTTTGTGAGGGAAATGTCGTGACGAAAAGAGACCTTCCGTCCATGCTAGGACAAGCGGGAGATAGTATGATAACTGAATATTGCGAATGTGAAAGTGTGCTGGAAATGCATGAGCGCGCATTCATCTTGGAAGTAATAAAGCGATGCAACGATAAAGGAAAAGCGGCAAGCAGAGAGTTAATATCTAGTCAAAGCAAAGAATCGGAATTTGTCTTGTCCCCTCAGCAGATCCGGCGCCGCTTGGATATTTTAGAAGGTGAAGGATTTGTGGTTAAAGGCAGGGGAAGGGCTGGCACGAAGATAACTGCTGCCGGAATAGAGTATTTATATTTTCTTAAGTCGAAGTGTTCATGGTAGTGCTAAAGAAAAATGATTCCTGCATGTTGCTTTTGGATGAAAATGAGATAAACATCCCAATTAATTGACTGAGTTGGATATAACGATAGGCAGTGCAAATGAGATAGACATGAATCATAATTTAAAGGGACTGAGGCGTTTTGCTAAGAGAAAGCTGGCGTCAGCTGCCCCTATACGATTTATGGCTGACGAGTTTAAGTCAGCGCAAGTATTAGGGGAATTCTCGTTGCAAGTAAAGGTCCGTCCTTTTGCTAGGGGAGAGTAAAAATCAGATGCTTCGGGGTTTCCTTTCCATAATATCAACACACTATAGTCAGGATGGAATTCTAATACCTTGGAAACTCAATTTTTTGATTCCATAAGTCTTATTTTGGGAAATTTGATAACTAAGCAATGTTGTAGAACGTGATCATAGCTTGATCAATAAACGAGTACGTTCCCTGTTAGGATTGAAACCCTTTCGAGGGAAAACCTAAAATAGCCTCCCTCTAAGGGGGGACATTTCCAATATGTATTAATTATTTATATATCTCCTTCTTCTAGTTTTTTGTTTAAAACCATATAATCATTCTTGTTAAAGGATATCGTTACTCTATCTAATCTATCTCCATTTGGATATAAATATAATTGTTGATTGAATTTTATACCTAAAGGTACGACTGTTTGATAAATAAGATTTAAAATTTTAAAACATTCTAAATCTACTCCTTCTTTCAAATGATTTTTAACATGAATAATTACTACATCTTCAATATTTTCAAATCTAGGTTTTCGGGGAGAAATATTTTGAGCTTTACAAAGTCTTTTTAATAGATTTTGATAATAATCATGATTTTGTTTCAAATAAACCACCTCACATTTCATTTTATGTTATATAATTATGTAAAAAAATACATAATATAGAAATAGAGGGTAATTTTATTAAAATGATTATTTTATCAACACTTTTCATGCTTTTTTCTTTAGTTTTAGTTACTCCAACATTTGCAAGTGAAACATAAAACCACTTTTTCAACTTCTTGATTTCCTTTCCCGATTAAAATAGATATTTCACAAAAGCAAAAAACTTCGCAAAAAAGAAATACGATGATTTCTTCATGCCAAGTTCCATTCTATACCCTAATAACTAAATTGGATTCTTGTTTTATTTACTTAAGTATTCTAAAGTAACTCAAATATATAGTAATTGAAAATCTCAAAATAATAATTCAAAAATCTTCAGATGAATTATACTTTTTTTCGGCCCGTATTTGTTCTACTCTTTTGGGGAACAATTCTGAACATAAGATACAGTGGTACTCTTTTTTCTAATTGCAATTTAGGTATTTATAAATGCAAATCAGTCACTAAAGGCTTTGTTGTCTGAAACTTCAGAATCGCCTAAAGTATAGCTATTGAATAAATAGTTGTCAACATCGTTATGTATGCGCTCACATGAGTATTGTCATATACAGATTGACAACTTATGTATCCTAAAGTATATACTTATTGAGTCGTAGGGAAAATAAAGGGGAGGGACATCTATGAATAATCAAGTTAGCCAGATCAATAATTTTTCTATGGGGAAATTAACTTCTTTATTGGTTCTCATGCATAATACAGAAATGGTAAAAGAAATTGAACAAGAACTTATATCTAGAGGGTGCCAGTATACAGTTGGAAAAGTTGGTGCCATGGATTTATCTAAAGTAGTTTCCGCGATTGAGACGAGTGCTAAAACAAACAATGTAATAAATTCTAATTCGTATAGAGAGGTTCATGCTCTTTATCATGCAATATTAGAGGCGATGCAAGGAGTAAGCAGAGGAACCCTACAATTAGGCGATATTTTGCGTACTGTTGGTTTAACTTTTTCAATTGTTAGAGGAAATATTGACTTTTCTGGATACAATGGAGAATGGATTAGTGTATTTGTATATGGAACTATAGGTGCTCCAAAAAAAGGATTCGAACATGATGCATTAGGATTTGGATTTAATCATATATAAAAAAACGACCCAAATTATTTAAGTTTCAAATAATTTTTAATATTTTTAGAAAAACAATTGACAAAACATTCAGATAAGGCGATACTCTTATTAGGTGCCATACTAGTTATACTTTAAGTCGTACACCTTAAAGTATATAGTCATTTAGGTTTCATAGTTATTTAGGATTGATTTCAATGTTTAAACTTATAGTTAAAGCCCATAGTTAATAGATTATAGGGGGCTATATCAAAAGAGGAATACATTTCTCTTTTGATATAGCCCCCTTTTTATTTTCAAAAAGTAAGGTGATTTTATTATATAAAGGAGTGATGATAATGTTTATTCAAATAGACGGGAATTCATTAACGTATGATCAAATTCATCAAGTTATTCATGAGGGTTATTCCGTTAAAATTAGTAGTGATGCTCTAGAAAATATAAAGAAAAGCAGAAATATAGTTGAGGAAAGTATTATCAACAACAAAGTAATCTATGGTGTTAACACAGGATTTGGGAAATTTAGTGATACGGTAATTTCAAAGGATGATTTAGCTGACTTACAAATCAATTTAATTCGAAGTCATGCTTGTGCCCTTGGGGAGCCATTTTCTTTGGAGGTAAGCAAAGTTATGCTGCTTCTCAGAGCGAATGCATTAGCAAAAGGATTTTCAGGCATTCGTCTGGAAACTCTGCAGTTACTAATTGATTGTTTAAATCACAATATTGCTCCTGTTATTCCAAGTCAAGGATCATTAGGAGCAAGTGGTGATTTGGCTCCTTTATCACATCTAGCATTACTATTAGTTGGAGAAGGCGAAGCTATTTACAATGGTGAAAAAATGTCAGGGGGAGAAGCACTAAAGCAAGCAGGTCTTGAACCGATAAAATTACAAGCAAAAGAAGGCCTAGCTTTAATAAATGGAACTCAAGCTATGACAGCTGTGGGTGTAGTTGCATATATGGAAGCTCAAGAGCTTGCTGATCTTGCAGATGGTATAGCTGCATTAACATTAGAAGGCCTTCAAGGAATTGTTGACGCTTTCACTCCAGAATCTCATTCAGTAAGACCTTATCCAGAACAGCAAAAAGTAGCTGGAAGAATTCTTTCTTATCTTGAAGGTAGTCAATTAACGACCACTCAGGGACAAATTCGAGTACAAGACGCTTATTCATTACGATGCATACCACAAGTACATGGTGCTGTTCAACAAGTTTTAAATTATGTAAAAGAGAAACTAACCATTGAAATAAACTCGGCAACGGATAACCCATTAATATTCTCAGATAGTGGAAAGGTTATCTCTGGAGGAAACTTCCATGGCCAACCGATTGCTTTCGCAATGGACTTTCTTGGTATAGCAATGTCAGAAATAGCAAGTATTTCTGAAAGACGAATTGAACGATTGGTAAACCCTCAACTAAATGATTTACCAGCATTTTTAAGTCCAGATCCTGGTCTTCAATCAGGTTTAATGATTACCCAATATGCTGCTGCATCACTAGTTTCAGAGAATAAAACATTAGCTCATCCTTCTAGTGTAGATTCTATTCCATCCTCAGCTAACCAAGAGGACCATGTGAGCATGGGGACAACGGCTGCACGTCATGCTTACCAAATTATTCAGAATAGTCGCAAAGTCCTTGCTATAGAAGCCATTTGTGCTGCTCAAGCTGCAGATTTTAGAGGTTCAAATAAGTTAGCACCTGAGACAAAAAGAGTTTATTCAAAAATAAGAGAAGCTGTTCCAACTATTACACAAGATCGTATCTTCTCACTTGATATTGAAAGATTAGCTAAGTTACTAAAAGAGGACGTACGGGAAGTTAATTATCAATTGATGCATTGATAAAATTACATGGATATTTTTTTAATATAAGGTTTCTCAAAGGGTAATTATGACACCTAAACATAAAATTTATAAAATTAAGAACAGTTAATGACGCTTTTTATGAATTGTGTCTCAGTAGAGTTAAAAAAAAGTAGATTTTTTCTAAGAAATTATTAGTTTCTATAAATTCAAAAAATCTAGTTTCAGATATTTTCATGTTAATAGGGGAGGAAATATAAATGAAAACTGAACAAAGAGTAATTAGAGCACCTCGTGGAAAAGAACTAAACACTAAAGGGTGGGTGCAAGAAGCTGTTCTTCGTATGTTAATGAACAATTTAGATCCAGAAGTAGCAGAACATCCAGAAAAGCTAGTTGTATACGGAGGAATCGGAAAGGCTGCACGTAACTGGGAAGCATTTGATCGTATCGTGTCATCTTTAAAAGACTTAGAAGAAAATGAAACTTTATTAGTGCAATCAGGAAAACCTGTTGCTGTTTTCAAAACCCATAAAGATGCACCACGTGTCCTGTTAGCTAATTCAAATATTGTGCCAGCATTTGCTAATTGGGATAAATTCCATGAACTTGATAAAAAAGGGTTAATGATGTACGGCCAAATGACGGCAGGAAGTTGGATCTACATTGGAAGTCAAGGAATTGTACAAGGTACGTATGAAACGTTTGCTGAATGTGCGAATCAACATTTTAATGGCGATCTAGCAGGTACTATTACCGTAACAGCTGGGTTGGGAGGCATGGGAGGAGCTCAGACTCTAGCAGTTACGATGGCAGGCGGCGTAGTGATTGGCATTGATGTCGATCGATCACGCATCGAAAAACGGATTGAAACTCGTTATTGTGACGTCGTGTTAGAAAACTTAGATGAAGCGATTGCGTTAGCTAAAGAAGCAAAGGATGCGGGTAGACCTCTTTCGATTGGTTTAGTAGGGAATGCAGCCGAAGTTCTTCCAGAAATGCTTAAACGCAACTTTATCCCAGACATTGTGACAGATCAAACATCTGCACATGATCCACTAAACGGTTATTTACCAGTAGGGTTTACTTTAGAGCAAGGGGAAATTTTACGTAACAACAATTCAGAAGAGTATGTAAAAAAATCAAAAGCAAGTATGGCTCAACACGTGCAAGCCATTTTAGATATGCAAAAAAGAGGTTCAATCGCTTTCGATTACGGCAATAATATTCGTCAAGTAGCGCTTGATGAAGGAGTGAAGGATGCGTTCGATTTTCCAGGATTTGTGCCAGCTTATATCCGTCCTCAATTTTGTGAAGGAAAAGGACCTTTCCGATGGGTTGCCTTATCAGGAGATCCAGAAGATATTTACAAAACAGATGAAGTGATTCTACGCGAATTCTCATATAATACGCATCTTTGTAACTGGATCAAAATGGCGAGAGAAAAAATTGAGTTTCAAGGATTACCAGCACGTATTTGTTGGTTAGGTTATGGAGAACGAGCAAGATTCGGGAAAATTATTAATGACATGGTTGCATCTGGAGAGCTTTCAGCACCTATCGTCATTGGAAGAGACCATTTAGATGCCGGTTCTGTTGCTTCACCAAATCGTGAAACAGAAGCAATGAAAGACGGAAGTGATGCTGTATCAGACTGGCCTATTTTAAATGCATTAGTGAATACAGCAGCAGGAGCAAGTTGGGTATCTGTTCACCACGGTGGTGGTGTGGGTATGGGTTATTCTCTTCACGCTGGTATGGTAGTTGTAGCAGATGGAACGGAAGATGCTGCACAACGTCTGGAACGTGTTTTAACAACAGACCCTGGTATGGGTGTTGTTCGTCATGTTGACGCAGGCTATGATTTAGCGATTCAAACTGCAAAAGAAAAGGGTATGAACATTCCATCATTAGATTAAGAGGAGTGAAAGCATCGTGAAATCAATTACGTATATTAAACGTGCATCGCAAGTGGTGACGGTTAAGGGTGGCAGTAAGGAACCAAAGCGTGGCCAAGCCATGTCAGACATCGGTATCATTGAAAATGGTAGCGTTATTATAGAAGGTGGAACGATTACGTTTGTTGGGTCAGATGTCGAAGCTGAACAATATATTTCAACTATAGATGGAAAAGTATCAACGATTGACGCCTCGGGGAAAGTCCTAACCCCGGGGTTGATCGATCCCCATACACATCTTGTATTTGCTGGAAGCCGTGAAAAAGAACTAGAAATGCGGTTAAACGGAGCGAAGTATATTGATATTTTAAAAGCTGGTGGAGGTATCCTTCAGACCACAACAAGTACAAGAGAAGCATCCGAAGAACAATTAATTGAAGAATCGTTGAAACGGTTGAATCGTTTTTTACAATATGGTGTTACGACTGTTGAATCTAAAAGTGGGTATGGATTGACACTTGAAGATGAATTGAAACAGCTTCGAGCAACGAAAAGGCTGAACGAGCAGCATCCAATTGACCTTGTTTCTACTTTTATGGGAGCTCATGCTATTCCGGTTGACTATAAGGAAAACCCAGATGAGTTTGTGCGTCTTGTGATCGAAGAAATGATTCCAAAGGTTGCCGAAGAAAACCTAGCTGAGTTTTGTGATGTTTTTTGTGAAGAAGGAGTCTTTACGATAGAGCAGTCGGAGCGAATTCTTGAGGCAGGAAAGAACTTCGGATTA
Source organism: Peribacillus sp. P4_C12 (assembly GCF_056402095.1). NCBI lineage: Bacteria > Bacillati > Bacillota > Bacilli > Caryophanales > Bacillaceae > Peribacillus > Peribacillus sp. P4_C12. The sequence goes on along the minus strand of NZ_JBFUIB010000057.1, from coordinate 8,239 downwards.
AAGCCTAAAATACACGCTGATGAAATTGTCCAATTTGGTGGGGCTGAACTTGCAGCAAAGGTAGGAGCTGTTTCAGCAGATCACTTATTACAAGCTTCTACTGAAGGAATTAAGCAAATGGCTGAAAGTGGAGTGATTGCTGTCTTATTACCAGGAACTGCTTTCTTTCTTATGGAAAAGCCTGCAGATGCAAGAAAAATGATCGAATCCGGTGTACCTGTTGCTCTTTCGACAGATCGCAATCCAGGATCATCTCCTACTGAGTCATTACCATTTGTCATGAACTTAGCATGTTTGACGATGAAAATGACACCAGCAGAAGTTTTAACGGCTTGTACGATTAATGCAGCTCATGCAATTGGAAGAGCTGATCAAATCGGAAGTATCGAAGTAGGAAAAAAGGCAGATCTTGTTTTATTTGATGCACCAAATTACCAAACGTTACAGTATAACTATGCAGTAAATCTAGTTGATACTGTTCTTAAAAGTGGAAAAGTGATCGTAGAAGGTGGAATTCTGCAAAAAGTGCCAGTATCCACAACATAATTGCCCTTCTTTTCATTGACTGCGCTTGCCATTAGACAAATTTTAAAGTTAGAACCGTATCATATTGAATAGGATACGGTTCTAACTTATTTATCTGTTTTAGCTTTAGGGTTTTATTCGTTTAAATAACTTATTGTACTAGGCGGATCACAAGGGCGTGAAACAGCTACCGCTAAAGGAGTCACTATTTGTATTGAAGAAGCAGCCAAGAGAAAAGGGATTGAGTTAAAAGGTGCACGTGTTACAAATGTATTCAATGCTATTAATATAGAAGTATCTGTTTCTTCATAAAAAGTAAAAACGAACTTCTAAAAGTGTAAGTTCGTTTTTTTTTTGCCTGTGCGCTCTTTAGCTTCAAAACTCTTGCTTCATCTTCCATATTACACGCACAGAAATAACTGCTTCACTTCATTATTATTTGTTTCGTTTTTTCTTTTCGACCTTGAGTCTACCTTAGCCGCCTCTTCTTTATGACTAGACGAAGGAGTGTAGGCAAGTAGTTGTTCTGGAGACACATAGGCGGATGAGGTCCATTGTGCACCTCTAAAGACCCTCTCAATACCCACTAGATTTATTTAACAGTGACCGCAAAGCGTACCCATCGATTGTGGGACAATTTCATTTTTTTAAAAAAGTTTGCTGGAAATTACTTTTGACATTTCGGTAACGGCTTGAACCGTTGATAGATAAGGGTTTACAGAGGGTAGGTGGCCCTTTTATATGGGGCACCATTCTAACATGCATACTCTAGTTTTCCGCCCCACGTCATTTGAATTTCTATTCATTCTTTGTTAAGGTAATTAAGTACTTCATGGGTTATATGTTTAGTCAAGTGCAAAGACTAAAGAAAACTCTAAGTGAAAAAACCATTTATATTTCAGTTGGTATATGCTGTGTCTGCTAGTTTCCTCAGTTATAATTGTACCTCTTTTCCCTACTTGAAATGCTCAATTAATTAGACACATATTGAATTACTTATGGGAATATAAAATTTTTTTCCTATGCGCTTTGTGTTAAGTGAAAGCGTCACTTCCTCCTTTGTTTAGGTTATGAAGTACTTCAGGGGTTAGATGTTTAGTCCATTGATTGGACCAAAGAAAACTCTAAGTGAAAATCATTTATATTTCAGTTGGTATATGCTGTGCCTGCTAGTTTCCCCAGATGGGATTACACCTCTTTTCCCTACTTGAAATGCTCAATTAATCACACATATTTGTTTCAAGCAATATACTTATGGGAATTATAAATTATTTTTTCGTACTTTGTGTCTAGTACAAGCTGGCGATCATTAAACTGCGTCAAGTCCGCTTTTATTAAAAAAAACTGATACGGGACAGAGAAAAATATAGGACGTATCGTTTATAGCCATTTTCATTTATTTCAAGGTACTTTTGTTTTTATATTGATTACTCGCATAAAACGGGGGAATTCAGCAAAACTGAATATCATATGGGCAAATATTAGAATGAGGTGACTCGATGGAGCCGTATGTAGAAGTCAGAAATGTCTCGAAAATATTTGGCAAATCTCCAAAAGCAGCGACAGATTTATTGATGCAGGGTAAAACAAAGAAAGAAATATTGAAAGAAACAGGACAAACAGTCGGTGTTAATAATGTCAATTTTGAAATTTACCCTGGTGAAATTTTTGTCATTATGGGGCTGTCCGGAAGTGGGAAGTCAACTTTAATCCGCATGTTTAATCGTTTGATTGATCCAACAATTGGAGAAATCTTAATTGGGAATGAAGATATCGTGAAGATGAACGCGGCCCGATTAAGAGAAGTCAGGCAAAAGAAAATAAGCATGGTCTTTCAGAACTTTGCTTTATTTCCGCATAAAACGATATTGGAAAACGCTGAGTTTGGGCTCGAAATTCAAAAAGTAGATCCAACAAAACGTCAAGAAAAAGCGATGAAGGCTCTTGAAGCCGTTGGATTAAAAGGCTACGAAAATCAGCTTCCATCACAGCTTAGTGGCGGAATGCAACAAAGGGTTGGGTTAGCTCGGGCACTCGCAAGCGATACTGATATTCTATTGATGGATGAAGCCTTCAGTGCTCTTGATCCATTAATACGTAAAGATATGCAGGATGAATTGCTGGAAATCCAAGATCAGTACAAAAAAACGATCATTTTCATTACCCATGATCTTGATGAAGCATTAAGAATTGGGGATAGAATTGCTCTAATGAAAGATGGAAGTGTGATTCAATTGGGAACGCCTGAACAAATCATGATGAATCCAGCCAATGAATTTGTCGAGAAGTTCGTTGAAGATGTTGATCTATCAAAGGTACTTACAGCCTCTCACGTGATGATACGGCCGGAGAAGATCGCGGTAGACAGAGGTCCGAGGGTTGCACTGGAAATCATGCGTAAACAAGGGTATTCCAGCATTTTTGTTGTGGATAGAAAGAAGAAGTTATTGGGGGCCGTGACTGCTGAACAGGCTCGTCAAGCAATGAGCAATAACCAATCGATTTCTGAAGTAATGACAACTGATATCCCAACTGTTAAAGAGGATGAATTGCTTGGAAACCTTATGGATGTGATGGCAACTTCAAGTCTGCCAATATCAGTCATTGATGATGAGAATAGAATTAAAGGAATTCTTCTTCGCGGGGCCGTAATTGGCGCCTTAGCAGGTAATAAAGATTCCTTGAATGAAATGGAGAGTGAATAATTCAATGAATATTCCGAAAATCCCACTGGGAGCTTGGGTCGATTCTTTAGTGGATTGGATAACTATTGTATTTGCTGGATTATTTACACTTATTACGAATGTGATTGAGGGTCTATTGGATATCCTGGTGGATGTAATGAGTGTAGGACCTTCCATCGTGTTAATTATTATTTTAACCCTTTTGGTTACCTATACAAGCAAATGGCCATTAGGAATATTTACATTCATCAGCTTACTATTAATCGATAATCTTGGTTATTGGGAATCAAGTATCCAAACACTGGCTATCGTAATATTGTCAGGTTTCCTAACCATTCTGATAGGGATACCTATCGGAATATGGTGTGCCCAAAATAAAACAGTGCGAAAGATCGTTACCCCGATATTGGATTTCATGCAAACGATGCCTGCATTCGTTTATTTGATTCCATCCATATTGTTCTTTGGAATAGGAGTAGTGCCAGGGATCATTGCGTCATTCATTTTCGCAATCGCACCGACAATCCGTATGACCAATCTTGGTATTCAGGAAGTGCCTAATGATTTGATTGAAGCATCGGATGCTTTTGGTTCAACCAGCAGCCAAAAGTTATTCAAGGTACAAATACCATTGGCAACCCCAACGATTATGGCAGGCGTTAACCAAAGTATCATGTTAGCTCTATCCATGGTTGTTACAGCTTCATTAGTTGGAGCACCTGGACTTGGAGCGGATGTTTACCGGGCTGTCAGCCAAATTAATGTGGGACAAGGATTTGAAGCAGGATTATCCATCGTAATCATTGCAATCATACTCGATCGTATCACGCAAAACCTTCGTAAACCAGCTTACGAACATATCGTTAACAGGAAAATCATTTTTACAATACTGGCCTTACTAGTTGTGGGTACTGCACTATTCAGTGCTTTTACAAAAGATACGGCTGTAAAAGGGGATAAAAATAGTTTTGCTGCCAAAGCCAATTATGAAATCATCGGAATTGAACCTGGAGCAGGATTGATGAAGTTGACTAAAACGGCTATAGATGATTATAAGCTGGATGATTGGAAGTTGGTTGAAGGGTCTTCGGCGGCAATGGTTGCTGAATTGAAAAAAGCGATTGATAAAAAAGAACCAATCGTCGTTACAGGATGGTCACCGCATTGGATGTTCTCGAAATATGACTTGAAATATCTCGAAGATCCGAATGAATCCTTTGGCGGGGCTGAAAATATCAATTCGATTGCCAGAAAAGGCCTCGAGCAAGATGCCCCCGGCGCTTATAAAATTCTTGATCAATTCTTCTGGGATACTAAAGATATGGAAGATGTAATGGTCAAAGTTACTGAAGGAATGTCTCCTTCAGAAGCAGCAGAAAAATGGATAAGCGAAAATCAGGACAAAGTATCCGAATGGACCAAAGGTGCTAAATCAGGAAATGGCGAAAAAATCAAACTTGTCTATGTTGCATGGGACACGGAAATTGCCAGTACAAATGTGATTGGCAAGGTTCTAGAGAAGAATGGTTATGATGTAACATTAAGTCAAGTTGAAGTGGGACCAATGTTTGCTGGCGTTGCAAACGGAAGTGCGGATGCAATGGTAGCTGCATGGCTTCCAGGTACACATATTGAATACTATAATAAGTATAAAGCTGACATGGTTGACCTTGGACCAAATCTAAAAGGAACAAAAAATGGTCTGGTCGTACCAGATTATGTCGATATTGATTCAATTGAAGATTTGAAATAAGAAAAAACGAGGGATTTTCGCACATGAAAATTCCTCGTTTTTTTGTGATGAAAATGTTTTAGGGAGGAAATTTTACAATAACTTATATGAGCCTAAAATGTTGAATTAAAAGAGTTAAACCTTTAATAATTACATGCACTAAGGATTGCTGGCTAAAGGGAAGTGTATAAAGAGAAAAAGAATAAACGAATCCTAATTAATAGAAACAAATTTATTTTTCAATTCCTCTTCAGATACCACGATTTTGCCTCGCAAATCTTCGGAAAGTAATACATAGCTTTTCACTCCTATGAACTTTGAATCGGAAATAATAAAGAACTTTGTTCCCTTTTTGTACGTAGAAGGATAATCTTCAATTAACTTTAACATCTTCATCTTTTTTCCACCTTGAATATCCATTTACTAATTAGAATCTAACAACTTTCTTTATACTGGTAACCTCATATTATCAATTTAGTCTTCAACTATTTGGCCTATTTTAAAAATGAAATCACGGATATTGAATTTAAATAAATATCCTTGAATTAATAATCCAATATAAGTATTTACTAGTCAAGAATACATTTAAGTAAATATCTTTGAATATTTTAAGAAATCAGATGAAAACCGGCAAGGTGAGGTTCACCAACTGGATCACCCAACAAGGTTTTACTATTTGGATCATTTCTTTCATGTATTTACTGCTAAATTGTGGGGATTACTGTTTTTCTTTTTAATTGTCTATTATAAATATTCTTAAACTTTCCGTAGAATAACCTTTAATTGAATGCTAAAATTTAGTTGGAAAACCGGTTTCTCTAATACATAAGAAAAAATGGGATGTAACGGATGTAGATGTAGCCAACCACTTGGGTGCTTCCAAAGTAACTGTATCGTTAGTCAGTTCATTAAAGATCCAGTGTTTGTATAAGGAATTTGGTTAACGGTACTATCATCGTAATCCGTTTAAAAAGAAAGTGGGAAAATATATGAAACCAATAATATTTGATGTTGATACTGGGGTTGATGATGCCTTAGCGATGGCATACGCATTAAACTCTCCTGAATTGGACGTGCTAGGCTTTACAACTTGCTTTGGTAACGTGTCCGTAGATGAATCGACTCGTAATACGCTGGCAGTTTTGGAAAAGGTAGAAAAGAATATTCCTGTTTATAAAGGAGCCAATCAAACATTGGTACGTGGAATGAAGAAAAAGTATCCAAAGCATGTTCATGGAGAAGACGGTTTAGGAAATACACTTAAGAATGAACCAACTATTCAAGCATCACCGGGAAATGCAATCGATTTTATAATCAATCAGGTGAAAAGTCGCCCTCATGAAATAACGATTATTGCAGTTGGACCGTTAACTAACATCGCTTTGGCCATTAAAAAAGCACCTGAAATTATTTCACTTGTTAAAGAGGTAGTGATAATGGGTGGTGCAGTAAAAGTACCAGGCAATGTAACGCCGTACGCTGAAGCCAATATCGTATCTGATCCTGAATCAGCTGATTATTTGTTTTCCTCAGGGATGCCAGTCACCGTTGTGGGACTTGATGTAACACATCAAACGTTTTTACTAAGATCAAAGCTTGATGAATGGCGTTCGACTGGAAAAGGGACTGCCCAATTCTTTGCAGAAATGACCGAATTTTATATGAAGTCTTATGAAACTTTCAATCCAGGTATTGGAGGTTGTGCTCTTCATGATCCACTCGCAGTTGGGGTTGTGATTGATCCAAGTTTTGTGACTACAGAATGGATGAACGTCAAGGTTGTGACTGAAGGAGAAGAGACAGGTAGAACAATCGGTCAACATGAAGGTGTGGCAAGGATTCGCGTCTGTACAAAAGTAGATGCAGATCGATTTGTGAAACATTTCTTGGAACGAGTTATATAAGGACATGGACTCATGATGTGAGGCTCTAGCTTTGAACTTAAAAGAATATCGATTACTCTGCATGGGGATAACTAGTTAAGAGATATGCTCCGTTTGATACTTTTCAAGGTTAGCGGTTTTAACGTTTCATATTCACCTAAGGATCGTATTAATCGACGGCTATAGGTAATAAACCAGCATTATATTTGCTGGTAAAAGGGCATCCTTTCATTTGGATGTCCTTTTTCGATTTTCTTCCTGAAATGTTTTCATGTTGATTACAGGTAACGCACAGTATTTTTAATAGCGCGGGTGGAGTCCAACTTAATACTACAATCTCTTTAGGAAAAACACTTAAACGATATTGCCTTTTTTGTTTTTTAAAATTTAATCAATCGTTTGATTAATATAATTGGAAGGATTAGTGAAAGTCTAAAGTCACTATTTTATGGGGAAAGGAAATATATTTTCCATAACAGTCACATATTCGTGGGCATAAAGTTTTTATACTTATTAAAATGTAAAATATCCAAAACGGGTTTGCTAAAAAAAACAGGTATTTAGACTTTTTATAATGGTATATTCAGGATTTTTTATCTAATCATAATTTACCATTTTTCGAGTTTTTACTTATTTATATGGCAGAAATTGTATGGTTACATTAGAATGTAACTAAATTAGATTAAAGGAGGAGTTTTACTATGTCACAAATTCGCGTAACACCTTCAGAACTGAAAGATGTAGCTAGACAATATGATAATGAGAGCCAACAGGTAACGGATATCATTGGTCGTTTAGATAAAATGAGGGACCATTTAACTGGTATTTGGGAAGGGTCTTCAAGTGAGGCTTTTGTAGGTCAATACGAAGAATTAAAACCTTCATTCATGGATATGGCTCGTTTGCTAAATGAAGTTTCTCAACAATTGGATAGATCAGCTCAAATCCTTGAAGATACAGATAATCAGATTGCTAGTCAAATTCGCGGATAATTAGAAAGTAAAAGAGATAAGAAGTTTTTAGGAAAAAGCGCCGCGATTCTAAAAGAAGATCGTGGTGTTTTTTTGCTTTAAAAGAGGTGATTTCCATTTATATTCAATTAACAATTGATTTAAAAAGGTATACGGGTGAAGTATTTGACTTGCAAGTGTCGAATTACCGTTCAATCAAGAAAGTTGTGGAGATTGTCTGGCAGGTAAAAAATATAGCTTGTACACCAAAGGAAGGGTATTGGGTACGAGTCCAGAATAAAGAGTTCGTTTGTTCCGGGTATGACACATTACTTGATAGTGGAATTACGACAGGAGACCGGCTAGAGATCCTATAGTGTGGTTAAGTGTGGACTGGATATAGGAAAAAAGTCTAAAGCCCTTTAGCAGGGGTAAAGGAGTACATAGAATGGATGAGAATAAATC
>NZ_JBFUIB010000056.1:0-17660 GCF_056402095.1 Peribacillus sp. P4_C12 | reverse complement strand
GGTTAGGGATAGAGACTAGTTCTTTTGCCTTCGTAACGCCTTTTACTGCAGCAGCTTTTGTAGTGGCTACCCCAGTCTTCGTTACGGCTCCCGCGCCTTTTGTTCCTACTACTGATGTGACGATTGTTCCGAGGGCATAAGTTACCCAATGAGACCGCGAATAGGCATCACCATTTACCATATCCCGTTCATATGAATCAGATATTGCCTTTGAAATATATTTATAGGTTTTTATCGGGTGCATGATTGAATTTGCTACACCTTCAATCGTTTCCCCAGGGTCTGTGACAAGATCCCAAATGCCTGTGACAAAGTCTTTTCCCACATCAAAAAGTCCTACGCCGATTCCCTTTGCAATTTCTGCCGTTTGCTTGGACGATTCTAGCTGCATAACATATTGCTGCTGGGTGGGCGCTAGGTTTTCGTATCCGATTTGCTTGGCGATTTTGAGGAATTCATCTGGATCGGTTACATGATCGAGTTGTGCCTTCAAATCCTTGATCCGGCGATTCTCTGCTTCCTCTTTCTTAACCTTCAGATATTGCGCGGTCTCTTTTTTCCTAACTTCTAGGTTTTTATAGGCTTCACTATTTTTATAAGCTGTTGCATTAAAATAGAGAGGGGATACTTCTCCTCCCCTTGTACTGGATACTTTCAATTGCTCCATGAGTGCCGCCACTGCCGCTTGGTCCGCTTCGGATTTAGCATATTCAGCCGTCCACTTATGGTCGATTTCGTTTACTTTGTTTATCGTTTGGGTCCGTTTCTTTTCAGCTTTCTCCATATTCTCAAAGAACCCATCATCGGAAAAAGGCTCTAACTGAATGATATCATCAATTTCAGCAAATATTTTTTTCAGGTCATTTTTTTGGGCTGTGGCCATTTCCTTGGAATTTCGGCTGGCGTTTTCCAGCTCTCCCTCTAAAAAAGGGACCGTGACCTCGGTTTCACTAAGGTTCGCTTCGATTGTATCTCCTTGAATTCCACTTAAAAAGGCAACATGTCGATTGATCAGACGCAGCCAAGTATCCACGACATCGATCTGTGCTTTGTAAAACCCTTTAATGGCCTCTGCGCCTTGACCCTGTAGCTCATCATCCAAATTAACGATACTCTCAAATCCTTTTTTTAATTCCGTGAGCTGTTCTTTTAGGTCTTTATATTGTCCGACACGCGTTTGCATGGCCGAAACTAGTGTTTGAGATTCGTAAATCATAGACATTATTGAAAGTCCTTTCAACTACTTTTCTTTTAAAATATATCAGATTTCTTTTTATGTAATATTTTTATCTACTGTAAAATTATGACTAAATATATTTTAGAAGAGTTTCTTCATTTATTCAAGAATTGAAGGGGTTTTCACTAAACAATTACCCTCAAATACCCAGGATTTAATGTCACACATTTTATAAGGTAAAAAGAAAGGATGGATGAACAGTGAGGAATACCTGTTTACATCCACCCTTTTGTACGACATTTTTCGTTAACTGGTTTACTTGAAAATTTCATTGATTCTTTACTTCCGTTATTTCGACGACACCACCAAAAACCGGACAATTTGACCCGAGAAGTTAAACCAGTAATGGGCTTTTCTAGCATCGAACATGAACGACTGCTGTTCATGGAGTTCTATTCTTTCTCCCTCTATTTCCACTGTTAACTTCCCTTCGATAATGAATAAAAATTCATGTCCGCTATGAGAAAAAGCGCTTCCTTTATTTTCCCCTGGCTTTAACGTGACAAGAATAGGCGAAAAAACAGCATCACGAATGTCGCTGGATAAATTCTGATAATGAAATTGTTCATGATTCGAATCTGAATTTTCTTGGGAGCGGTCCTCAGAAAAAAAGAAACTTGGGCTGACATCTAATGTATCAGCGATTTTTTTTAATGACTCTAATGTGACGCTTGATTTTCCCCGTTCTACTTGTGATAAAAAGCTGATCGAAACGCCTGTTTGTTCGGCCAGACTCTTTAATGTTAGTTTTCGCTCTTTCCTCAATAATCTTAGTTTTTTCCCGATTGAATCAAAAGGCATACAGATGCCCCCTTTTTTACATAATATTTAGCTTCATTATACATGACAAATTTTGATGAATGCCCCGTCATTAATAACTTATTAAAAAAATATTGACAGAAAATTTCTAATTATTTAAAATGAAGGAAATAATAAATTGAAGTGATACTTCAATTTTGAAGAGGTGACTAAAGATGGAAAAGAAACAAATGCGGCGAATATTAATTGCGAGTTTAGTCGGAAGTTCGATTGAGTGGTTTGACTATTTTTTATATGGGACCGTTGCAGCACTCGTGTTTAACCAGTTGTTCTTCGTGAATGAGGATCCGACAATAGGGCTGTTGCTTTCCTATGCATCCTTTGCGTTAGCATTCTTCATCCGCCCTTTTGGTGGAGTGATCTTTAGCCATATTGGCGATCGTATTGGGAGAAAGAAAACACTTGTTTTAACACTTAGTTTAATGGGGGTCGCAACATTTGGGATGGGGCTTCTTCCTACGTATCAAGCCGTTGGCATTTGGGCGCCGATTTTATTAATTACGTTGCGCTTAGTTCAAGGTCTAGGAATTGGCGGTGAATGGGGAGGCGCGCTTTTATTGGCCGTTGAATATGCTCCCGCTGAAAAACGGGGCTTGTTCGGAGCTATTCCTCAGATGGGTGTTACGATAGGAATGCTGCTTGGAACCATTGCCTTATCTATTATGACACTGCTTCCTGAAAGCGCATTCATGACTTGGGGATGGCGTTTACCATTCATTTTTAGTGCTTTGCTTGTATTTTTCGGCCTATGGATTCGTAAAGGAATTGATGAAACACCGTCTTTCAAAAAAGTAAAGGAATCAGGAGAAGTTCCAAAGCTACCGATTGTAGAAACTCTTAAGAATTATTGGCGTGAAGTGCTTATCGCCGTGGGAGCCAAAGTGGTAGAAACAGCACCATTTTATATTTTTAGCACATTTGTCGTATCATATGCTACCTCAACTCTCGGTTTCTCACGGACAGCTACATTGACTGCAGTCATGATTGCAACAATTATAACGACGATTTTAATACCATTCATGGGGATGTTATCTGATAAAATTGGCCGCAAAAAGCTGTTTATAGGCGGAACGATTGGGATGGCACTGTTTGCATTCCCTTACTTCTGGATGCTGCAGCAAAAATCGGTACTCTTATTAATCATTGCAACAGTGATAGGCTTAGGGGTTATTTGGGCTCCCATCACAGCTGTTCTTGGAACGATGTTCTCGGAAATTTTCGATGCAAGGATTCGTTATACCGGCATCACGCTTGGATATCAAATCGGGGCAGCTCTGGCAGGAGGAACGGCGCCGCTAGTTGCAACGGCTTTACTTAATAGGTTTAATAACTCCTATGTTCCTGTCGCCATTTATATTATTTTTGCATCTCTCGTGTCATTAGCAGCGATTTGGGCAGTTAAGGAACGTAGCAATCAGAAATTAGATGAAACGCATAATAGTAGAGCCATGTAATCTATGGTTCTTTTACTTTAAGGAGGACAATTGAATGTTGGTTATAAGTGAGAAGGAAATTCAACAATCATATGGAATGAAAGACGCAATATCGGATGTAAAAGCCGTATTACGTGCACATGGTGCTCGAAGAATAGACAACCCTCATCGTACAGTTCTTGATTTCCCTCAACACGAGGCATCAGCACTTTACATGCCAAGCGCTGATTTATCTGAAGAAGTTTCGGCGGTCAAAATTGTTACCATTTTTCCAAAGAATCCTTCAAGGGGGATGGCAACAACACAAGGAGTCATCTTGCTGTCAGATGCAGAAAATGGCGAACATTTAGCATTGTTGAATGCCTCATATTTAACACGTCTCAGAACGGGGGCATTAAGCGGCATTGCCACAGACTTTCTTGCTCGTAAAGACGCCCGGGTTCTCACGATTATCGGAACAGGAGCTATGGGATTTGAACAAGCAATTGGTGTGTTAGCCGTAAGGGACATTGAGCGTATTTTATTAGTAAATCGCACACCAGAGAAAGCGGAGAAATTCGGTGAAAAGCTGCGGGCATTCGGAGTAACCGTTCCTTTTGAAGTTTTCGAAGATGTTTCAGCAGCTGTTCGTCAAGCAGATATTATTTGCTGTGCAACCCGCTCGAACGAGCCTGTATTTAATGGGCTGGATTTAAAGCCGGGCACACACATTAACGGGGTCGGGTCTTATTTGCCGCATATGAAAGAAGTGGATAATACCACGGTATCACGCGCTGCTAAAATTATCGTCGACGATTTGGCGGGCGTGAAGGATGAAGCAGGAGAGCTCATTCATGCAGCCAATCAGGGAAATTGGTCGTTTAATGATATTCATGGGGAGCTTTATGAACTTGTAATGCTGAACAAAACAGGCAGGGAAAATGAAGAGGAAATTACCTTCTTTAAATCAGTCGGTGCTGCTTACTTTGACCTCGCTGTGGCAAAAGGCGTTTACTGCCAATCGAAAGAACGGAACATTGGGATGGAGATTGAGGTATAAAAGAAGCCAATACATTTTGCTATCGCTGAATGAAATAACAACCAGATTTTTAATAAAACAGGAGACGTTCCACATGAGACCTAATGCGTTTTTTTGTTTTAGGGATAATCATTTGCCTTAACTTGCAGTAACATTTCACTTTTAAAAAAAGAGACCCTTCTTGCGGAAGGGTCTTTTGAATAATCCTTATCTTTCACAAGCGATCAAGTCTTTATCAGGTCGCTTTTTTTATTGGCATCATATAGTGCCTTTGAAACATGGGCTTGTATTTCAGTCTGAATCCATCTTGAAAAAAGATGGATCATTTTCTATCTGTGTTGTTGTTGTTGTGTCGATTGCGGAAGATTGACTTAATAAAATCATGACCTACTTGTTTCTGCTTCAGCTACTTTCTTGACACGATCTAAAAATTCAACTACCACTTTATCGGTAGCAAACAATAAAAATAATTTCACAAACCACTTTAAAGGGCGATTGGTGACTGTATATGTAAAGGAAGTCTTATTATCATTGATTTTATTTAGTTCATAAAAAGCTGTAATTTCAAACATTTTAGCAAGTGTAAAGCCTACTTTTAGCTTTTTCTCATTCGTTGCATTCGAATATTCTAATGTTTCTATATCATACTCTTCTGTTCGTTTTCCTTCTCTATATTTTTGGCGATATACACTTCCAACCACTTCTTCCGTTATTTTAATGGGCTTCTGTTCAACTACTTGAGGCATGATTTGTTGCATATTTTCTACAGAACCATCAAGAAACTTCCAAACCTGTTCAATTGGAGCGTTTATTTCTATTTCTTTTGTCCATTGTTTCAATGAGAATCACCTCTACCTATATTATATTTACTTTACTATGTAAAACCAAATTAACAACTGAACTTATATATTCTTGGGTCCATTTGAATAATCTAGGATCACCTGAGCTTCTAAAAAAAGTCCGCCATTATCGGCGGACTTTTTATCAATAGAGTGCTGCTAAGTCAGTAAAATTTATTTATTCTGTTCAAGGCATTGATAAACCGCCATCATATCTCGTTTGTTCAATTCACGGATCCGAGCGAAAATGGGAATATCGGCAACGGCGTCAGTACGTTCACTTTCAGCCACGGCATCTTTTACTTTTCCCGTCAGCCAGGTCTGCACGTTGATGTCCTCGACGATTGCTTTACGACCTTCATCATCGATGCCACTGGCATGACAACTCACACAGGGTATCGTTAATTTATACACACCGTCATGGATGTTATCTTCTGAAATGACTTTCTTGCCATTACAGAATGGGCATTTATGACTTGCTTTAATTTTATTGATTTGGGTAACGATTTTTTTGTAGCCAAATGCTTCATAGACATAGGTTAGTTTTTTGTATTTGCCATTGGTGAAATATTTATCAATAATGGTTTCTCTTGTTTCGTTAATATTGGCAAAGTCACAGATGGTGATTTGGTTTTTGCTGCTGATTGCTTCGATATTGCCTTTAATGCTGCCCCAGAATGGCAGGGTATTTTGTAAAACCACTTCATACCCGACGAAGCTTGCCAGTTCCAGTTCGAGCATTTTCAACTCAGCTTTTGTTTCCCGAGGAAGGAATGAGACATCATCTGTAAGTGCGATATCGCCGCCCACAATCGTTTTTAGTTTTTCCAGTTCTGGCAGCTTCCCTACAATTTTGATGACTTGATCAATCGGCTGTTGGATGATCTCGCGAATGTCTGTATCACCAAACGTTAGTTTTTTATGATGGTTCAGGACCGTTCCTTGACAGACAGGACAGGCGATCATCTCTTTTGATGCTTTCATCTGCTCTTTAATGATCGATTTCGATATGAACATATAACGTCCAATGATGAAATTGAATCCTTCCCATGTCCTTGATGCCTTGCCTACTTTATCGTAAAAGGACTTTTCCCAATACCCATATAAGAAGGTCTGCTTTTCGGCATCTGTCATCTCATTATAGCTTTTACTAATGTCGTGACCGAGTTCATTCTTGATCTCATCAAACAGGAATTGCAGCTTTGAATGTTGATAAAACTTTAGTACTTCCATCACGTCTGGATGTAATAAGCCATCCCAGAATGGCACGTTTTTGTCTTGAATGACGACATCAAAGTCAAATTTTTCAATGACCCTGCGGCCAGAACAGCTTGGACAATGATTTTCTGCAGAATAGAAATCGAAGCTTCTTGTATCTTTATTGGTCGGATGTGCTGCCACTAGATGGTTGATCATTCCGCCCAATTCATAAAGAAACGTATATTGACTGTACAAGTGCCGTTCAAGATCGATGGCAATCACAGGTGCGATCGTGTCTGACTCGTATTCACCATAAATCACACGAGCAATTGGTGATAAGCTTTTTAAAATGCCGCCCTTATAGACGTTCTCTGCCTTTTTAAAATAGTCCAGATGATTTTCCTGTAAATAATTGATGCCATTTTTTGACCGAAGTGTGGAAGAGATTTGCAATGGCTCCACTCGATCTTCACTGTTTTTGTGTCGATAATGCTCATCATGACTGACAACGTCAAGATGCTGGACAGGTGCAAGCTGTCTTTTACCAAAATCAACGATATAATCTGAGCTTTCCAGCATATAACCATTATGTTCAATCATGATGATGGAGACTGATTCATCCTCCAGGATGACCCTGACACTATCAATGAATTGGTTTAAAATATTTTGCGATAACCCTTTTGAAGGCTCGTCAAAAATGAACAGCGTATGTGGGTTTCTTGTCTTCGCGAAAAGCTCGGAAACTAAGTGGACACATTGAAATTCACCAGTCGATAGTGTTTGTGTTTTTCTTTCTAACGTCAAATAACCAAGTCCAAGTTTGATCAATAAGCTCAAGCGTTTATGAGCGATGTCTTCCTTTGGCAATTCTTCGATGATATCCTCAATCGAACGCAGAAAAATATCATCAATTTCATCACTATATTTGGTGAGTTTCTTTTTAATATCAAGAAATGTCGCAACGGTTGATCGACTGGTAATCGATTTGTTTCGGTCCTGCCCGACCATGACCAGTTTATCCTTTGGATACCGCTTCTGAAAATCCTTGGAGATACATTCATTGACAAGTGTAGATTTACCGCAGCCTGACTCACCCGTAAAGGTAACGAGCCTATTCTTAGGAATCCGGATTTCTTCCATTTGAATATTACGGCAGTAAAGATCCTGAAATTGATAGTATTCCGTTGGCGTTGCTTCATTTCGCTCCCAGCTGATTGGTTTGGGACGCGGTGATTCCTCAACAATTTTCCCGCCATATTTCCCGCTGCCAGGTCCAAAGAACAATTGTTCATCTGTGCTGTCTAACACCGTGTCTGAGTGATCAATGAGCCAAATTTGATTTTTATAACCTAATTGCTTAATCTGTTCTAAAATCTTCAAAAGGGTTTGATGATCAAGACCGACGGAGATCTCATCAATGATGATCACAGTATTTTCACTTGTTGCCATGAATTCGGCCAAATAAAGCCGTGTTAATTCTCCCCCTGACACTGTCCCCATAATACGATTTAAACCTAAATAACCAATATTCATATTGATTATATTTTGGAGAATATGCTGTTTAGCTTCACTAATATGTAATGTCTCTGCAAGTGAAAGGATCGTTTCAATGCTTAAGTTGTTAATATCGGAAATAGTATGCGGACGATCTAATAATTCAATGGTATATTGCTCGACTTCTTGATTGTAGCGCTTCCCCTCACACTTTGGACATTCGACATTTTTCGTTGTACCGCGTCCTTTACAAGTGGGGCACCAGCCTAAGGCATTATTAAATGAAAAAACTTCCGGAGAAAGATTGAATTTTTCTGCAAGACAAACACGAATCTCTTTAAACACACCAGTATGTGTGCCAATGGTTGAACGGGGATTGGCTGAAATGGATGATTTGCCGAGAAAAAGGACCAGCGGCATTTCTTCCATCTTGATGGCGCTGAAGTTGGTTTCCATAATATTAGGAAATAAATACTGATATTCAGACTTGGGCAATAAGGAAACGAGACGCTTCTTGGATTCTTCCCCAATGGTTTGACAAAAAGTCGTTTTCCCGGAACCGGATAACCCAGCAATTCCTAATGATTGGTCGTCTGGTAGTGATGAATCTAAATGGTTTATATTGTTCGCTATTAATCGATTTATTTTCATTTGTAACTCCTCTCCATTTTATTAAGCTCAGTCTTTCATATTAGCACAGCGACAAATGTATTTGGTGTTTTTTTAACGGTAGCATCCTTCTATTCTTTCACATTCCACTGCTCCAAAAACGTATGATTCATCGACAAAAATCGTAGACTTAGGATAGGGGTTTTTTCCATAATCAATAAAATGATTAGAGCCTTCTTAGATTATAAAAGCCCCTCTCGATTAAGAGAAGGGCATTCTTTACGAAGTATGACCATATTTTTCCCAATACACTTATTTTGTATTGGACTTTTTTGCCTTGTTTTCAAGCTCACTTTTGGGCTCAGTGGCGAATTCGACATCTTTTCCATGTCCCTGCGGGTTAGCACTTGGTGCGATTTGGCCTCTTCCTGCTGTCTTTTTACTCATTTCCTTCACCTCCAAGTATATTATGTCCGAACTGTTGTAAATTAAAATGGAGGTCGTTTCTTTCTGTGAACGTATCCCTGCAATCAGGAACTTATAAAGTTTTATCCCAATAAAAAACCTGCATAGAACTAAAGTCTACACAGGTTTCAAAAAGCTGTTTTCCATATTTGGGGCCCTCTTTGTTAATCCAATGTCAGAAGTAAACTATCCGTTGCAGCGTTGAACAAGAAAGGACTGGGTTCGCCCACCGTATAAATCTGCAAGTTATGCATAGCCCTGGTACATGCGGTGTAGAACAATCTTCGTAAGCTCTCATCACCGTATGATTGCACAGATGCATCATAAATGATGACAGCATCAAATTCGATGCCTTTAGCCAAATAAGCCGGAATGACAACAACACCCTGTTCATATTCATTTGTGCCTTTCTGTACGAGTTTAATTTCACCGATAGTACTAAGGGCATCGTATGCAGCGGCACTTTCCGCAGCAGATTTACATATTATTGCGATTGTATTATACTCACGACCTTGAAAGTCTTTGACTTTAGACACGATTTTGTCGTGCAATTCATCACGGTTCGACACTTGAGTCAGTACAGGTTTTTCGCCTTCACGGTCGAACGCCTTAATTCGACGGCCTTCAGGAACTAGTTCACGTGTAAATTCTATAATCTGCTTTGTGGATCTGTAGCTTTGAGACAAGGTTATACTCTCGGTTTCACTTATTCCGTATAAACTAGTAAGAGTCTGGAAATCTACCCGTTCGCTGGCATGAGCGAATATTGCCTGGTTAAAGTCACCAAGCACGGTCATCCTTGCAGAAGGAAACAACCTTTTCAAAAACTCGAATTGAAATGGAGAATAATCTTGTGCTTCGTCTACAAGTACGTATTTTATAGAGGTATTTGTCTGAAATCCTAGGATTAGCTCCTTCAGCAGCAAAAATGGAGTCGCGTCTTCGTAATGCAGTTTACCTTCGTCCAGCATTTTTTGCGTTGATAAGCAAATTTCCCTTTCGACAGGTGTTTTACCCTCGTTCCACAGATCGATACGTGTTTGATCGTCAAAAAGTTGCTTGTATATTCCCTTAATGTCGATAAAATGAAGTGCTTTTATCCGTTTTCGTAACGTCTTCAATTTCTTACGAACAATCATGCGCGCGAGCATTTTATTCTCTTTCTCATAATCGTCAAAGGAATCTTCAGTATGGCCGCGTTTTTTCTCTAAGTAGGTGTATACCTTCTGATAGTCTTCTTTGCTAAGATACTCGATTTCCTCCTGGACCCAAGGTTGTTTCAACTCAACCTTTTCCCTTTCATCAAGTAAGTCACATAACCACTCTTTCAACTTTTCAATCCTATTGTGAAAACGTAGGGTGGTGTCTGTGTTATAAAATCTTTCTGAGATTTGTTTGGCGGAGACGAGCATTTCCCCTCGAAACCTTAACCCTTTAAAGATCATTCCAGATAATTCTAGTGATTGACTGTATGTTTTGATTATCTCAAAGAAGCGAATTGAAGCCTTAAATCGGATACTCGCTGTCCTAGTGCTATAGGAAGGATCATCCGCTGCAGTTAACAAAAATTCTAATTGCTCATAAGGGTCCTCAACTTGAAATGAGTCAGTCAGACGATGATCCAAATATTCCTGGAATGTTACCTGCTGCATATTCTCTTCGCCAAGTTCGGGTAGTACATTGGATACGTAGTTATTAAACATTGAGTTAGGAGAGAATAGAATGATTTGATTGGCTTTTAGCCTATCTCGATACTTGTAAAGCAAGTAAGCGATCCGTTGGAGGGCAGCAGATGTCTTACCACTGCCAGCGGCTCCTTGAACAATGAGCAGACGTCCGCGATCGTTCCGGATGATCCTATTTTGCTCCCGTTGAATAGTGGACACAATACTGTGCATATGCTTATCCGTCCCCTTACCAAGCACCTGCTGCAGTATCTCATCTCCAATAGTGAGACTCGTATCGAACATTGATTCGATAACCCCTCCCTTGATGATATATTGCCACTTTTTCTCTAACATCCCCCGAATTATGCCTCCGGGAGTTGAATATTCTACAGGGCCGGGAGGATAGTCATAATAGACACTCGAAATCGGAGCCCTCCAATCGTAGACAATGAAGTTTTCTCCTGTTGTATCAGCAAGAGTGGAGGTCCCAATATAAATATGTTCCGTAAGGGAAGACCCTTCTTCAGTTAAATCAATTCGGCCGAAATAAGGCACTTCCTGCATGCGGCGCAGTGTTGACAACCTCTTGAAGGCATATCTATGTGCGCCTTCGCTTTGTGACAAGTCTTGAGCCTGCTGTCTTAAACCAATGATCGTCTCGAGGTAATCATCGAAAGTATCCATATTAACCTTGAGGTCATCCCAAAAGTGTTTACGGATATTAACAACTTCTTTTCTACGCTGGGAAGTTTCACCTTCTATTTTGCTGATTTGCTTCGTAATTGTTTCTATCACCTCATCCAAACGTTCTTGCTCCTGCCGAATTTCATTGTTCATATCAGACACTCCTTTAAAAAATGAGAAATTAGGGGTTGACTAGAGGTGAGTTTTACCTTATACTTATAGTAAGGGGTAAACTGTTTTTATATATTTATAAATGTGTTTCTATACTAATTTATCACAATCTCTGAATTATATCAATGTATATTGCACATCAGTTGCCATATTAAATCGTCGTTTTTAACTCTAATTTAACATGTAAAGTCAGTAACCAGTTGAGCAAGTAGCTTGACTGGTTATTTTTATGACTATGTACATATTTGAAAGCCTCACTGATTTGCTAGTCACTGATTTCATGGCAGCTGTGACACTCTCATCAACGGCGATTCGTAGCATCCCATGACATAACGGCAGATCCTATCCACCCATACCGATCTTTATAGAGAGGGCTTCTAATTTTTAAAACAAATGTGATTGAAACGGAAGGCGTGAGACTCCTGCGGGAATAGTGCGTCCAAGGGAGACCCCGCAGGCAGCGCCGAGGAGGCTCCCGGACCACCCGCGGAAAGCGAGTGCCTGAGTGGAAATCAATTATCGAGGTTGTCTACAGTCCGAAGCCCTCCTTTATAGAGAGGGCTTCTAATTTTAAAAACAAATGTGATTGAAACGGAAGGTGTGAGACTCCTGCGGGAATAGTGCGTCCAAGGGAGACCCCGCAGGCAGCGCCGAGGAGGCTTCCGGACCACCCGCGGAAAGCGAGTGCCTGGAGTGGAAATCAATTATCGAGTTTGTCTACAGCCTAAAGCCCTCCTTTATAGAGAGGGCTACTAACTTTAAAAACAAATGTGATTGAAACGGAAGGTGCGAGACTCCTGCGGGAATAGTGCGTCCAAGGAGACCCCGCAGGCAGCGCCGAGGAGGCTCCCAGACCACCCGCGGAAAGCGAGTGCCTGGAGTGGAAATCAATTATCGAGTTTGTCTACAGCCTAAATCCCCCCTTTATAGAGAGGGCTTGTTTGTTCTGCAGGGTGAGTAAAATACTGAATAATCCAGGATTAAAAAATGGATAGCCCCAAAAAGACTATCCAGCGTCATTCACTCCACTACTCTCTCATTTATATGCTGTTAAAAAATCATTTTACCCTTACCCCAGTTTTGATCAAGGTAGGTGGAATCCCCCCATTTTTTGCTTACCATCACCTGTGATCCGGTTCTCCGTGCCCATTCTAACTGCAAATTCCAAAAAAAGAACCTTCAATCCATATATAGATCGAAGGTTCCATGTTTTATTTTTCATTCATTGCCTTTTCAATCTCTTCATCAAGAAAACATTGTCCTTTGATGAAAAATGTTGCTTAAGCTTTTTGAAGTGACTTTGTTTCTGCATCTAAAGAATTAACTTGGTTCGGCAAGTCTTCGTTTAGTCCAAGCGCCTGCGCTGTTGAAGTAAGAAGTTCGTGGAAAAGCTCTGGGTTCTCCACTAGTGACACCCCATAAGAAGGTATCATTTCTTTTAATTTCGGTTCCCACTCTTTTAGATGTTGCGGGAAGCATTTTCTCATCACTTCAAGCATAACGTGAACAGCGGTAGAAGCACCAGGAGAAGCGCCTAGTAATGCAGCTATCGTGCCATCAGCGTCACTAACCACTTCCGTACCAAATTGAAGTGTTCCTTTGCCGCCTTCAACAGTATCCTTGATAACTTGCACACGTTGGCCAGCTACCACTAAATCCCAATCTTCGCTTTTGGCGTTCGGAACAAACTCACGTAATTCTTCCATGCGCTGTTCTTTCGATAACATAAGTTGCTGGATCAGGTATTTTGTCAATGACATCTCTTT
Organism: Peribacillus sp. P4_C12; assembly: GCF_056402095.1. Taxonomy (NCBI): domain Bacteria; kingdom Bacillati; phylum Bacillota; class Bacilli; order Caryophanales; family Bacillaceae; genus Peribacillus; species Peribacillus sp. P4_C12. Next base: position 4,258 of record NZ_JBFUIB010000056.1, on the reverse strand, counting down.
TGCGCCTGCTGCCAACATAGTTACGAGATTATCCGGTTTTACTGAAGTTACCAAATCGAGCATTGAGCCATTTTTCAAAAACTTTGGTGAGAAGCCAGCAAACGGTCCAAATAGCAACGATTTTTTGTTGTTGATATATCTTGTGTCAAGATGCGGAACAGACATTGGCGGAGCACCAACCGAAGCTTTTCCGTATACTTTTCCATGATGCTGCTCTGCAATTTCCGGATTGTTACATACCATGAATATTCCACTTACCGGGAATCCTCCAATATGTTTTCCTTCAGGAATACCGGTTTTTTGCAGTAAATGCAAGCTTCCTCCCCCGGCGCCGATAAAGACGAATTTTGCAGTATGGCGTTCGACAGTACCGCTATCGAGGTTTTTCACTTTCAATTCCCACAATCCGTCGCTAGTACGTTTAATATTATTAACACTATGTTTATAGTTTAAATCGACATTCTTAGTCTTTAAGTGGTCAAACAACAGACGCGTTAAGGCGCCAAAGTTGACATCTGTTCCAGAATCGATTTTTGTTGCTGCTATAGGTTCATTTAAAGTTCTGTCTTTCAACATAACTGGAATCCATTCCATCAGTTTTTCCGGATCATCGGAAAATTCCATTCCTTCAAACAATGGATTGTTTGACATTGCTTCAAAACGTTTTTTCAAAAACTTTACATTTTCTTCCCCATGTACGTAACTCAAATGAGGCAATGGCATGATAAAGTCCTGCGGATTACGTATCAGATTGCTATTTACAAGATAAGACCAGAACTGTCTTGAAAGCTGAAACTGTTCATTAATTTTTATAGCTTTGCTAATATCTACGGATCCATCCGGTTTTTCGACAGTATAGTTAAGCTCGCAAAGTGCAGAATGCCCGGTTCCCGCATTATTCCACTCGTTAGAGCTTTCCTCTCCTGCGTCTGCGAGTTTCTCAAACACTGTAATTTTCCAGTCCGGTACTAACTCTTTTAGCAATGTCCCCAAAGTCGCACTCATGACTCCGGCACCAATTAAGATAACGTCTGTTTCAGTTTGTCTGTTACTCATTTTTACCATATCCTTATACCCAAGATTTGCAGAAAGGATGTAGACGCTCCTGCTTAAGCGTCACGGTAAGCCAAGACGCAACCAAGGAACACACCTTTTCTGTATGCATTTTTAACCCTATATAGTATATCACTATTATTTATAGATTTAAATATCAACTATTATATAACACCAAGATCTTTATCCAGCTTCTTGCAAAGGTTAAGGCTTTGGTTTGCCGTTATCAGTGAACCGCCACGCTTCTTAGTTGCACTGTGCTGGATTATTTTAGACATGAAAAATGTTCCCCCTTCTTTTGCAGATATTTCAAAATAACGTCAGATTTTCGAACTCTGGGAATATCCCCCGTTTTAGTTATTTTATTTAATCAAAAATATGCACTTCAAACATTATATAACAGTTTATGACGTAGTTGGATACTTTGTCGTTATATTAGATGAACTTTTTTAACTACCCTTTTTAATAAAAGGAAATCCCGGGTACATTTTCCACAGAAAAGGACAAACATTTAAAAAAGGCAGTCGTATTCAATATGTTATGAGAATCGTAAAAAAATTATCCGCCGTATAGCCATACTATCCGCCGTATAGCCATACGGTGAAACGATATATATTTTTACGAACGATGGAATTTATAAAACGATGTTATCGCAAGTAAAGTGAGGAAACGGTACATAGAGTGGGATGGTATTTGTTTAAAGATTCCCATACAAGTAAAGTAACCAAAAAGCATGATTTCCGCGGAAATCATGCTCCTTTATATTTATAGGGGATACGTCGGTAAAATTAAATCCCGCCTGCAACGCCTATTTCTTCGCCTGTGATGGCTCCTGCACCGTCTGAAGCTAAGAATACAGCTGTAGCACCAATTTCTGAAGGCTCTAGTAAACGTTTGATCCATTGTTTACCTAGGATGTGGTGGTTTAGAGCCTCTTCTACAGTTGTTCCATCTTGTTCTGCAAGTTTTGGTAGTTGTTTTTCGATTAATTCTGTACGTACTGGGCCTGGCTCAATCGTATTACATGTGATACCTTTCAATGCGTTTTCTAATGCTGTTACTTTCGTAAAGCCAACTTGGCCAAATTTAGCAGCACAATAAGCAGATTTATAAGCATCTGGAATTCTTCCGTGAGCTGAGGAAATATTGATAATACGTCCTTTTTTCTGTTTTTGCATAGCTGGTAGTGCATGTTTAGTCAATAAGAATGTTCCTTTTAAAATAACATCATTTACAAGATCCCATTTTTCTACAGGGAAGTCTTCGATTGGAGAAATGAATTGAAGTCCTGCATTATTGACTAATACGATGTACCACGTTCAGCAATGACTTGTTCGACAGCAGCTTTTACGTTTGGTTCGTCTGCTACGTTTACTTTGTAGCCTTTTGCATTGCCTAGTTTTTCAGCTGCACTTATAGCTGCTTCTTCATTTAAATCAAAGATTGCTACAAAATCTCCATTATTGATGAAAGATTCTGCAATAGCGTATCCAATCCCTTGTGCTGCCCCTGTTACGATTACTGTGCGTTCGTTTGCCATAATCCCTATCTCCCTTTGTTCATATTTTCGATTTAACTTTAATGTTTAGTTACTCGTTTCCAAATAAGTTTGTCTTCTGGATGAAGACCATTGAAAATAACCACTTGGTCTCCCTCAATTTTCGCGATACGAGGCTGAGCCTGATTAAGCCAAGTTGGATTCAAACTGACATCCATATGATGTATTAACTGATGGTTTTCTTCATCTACTTCAAACTGTCCTGAATAGGCCAAATACCCATGCGCAGCTGTAGCCATTTCTTCTAGAGTCCCTGAGTGCAAGTCTCCAGATTGATAAGCAGGACGCCCAGATGCCATGAGTTGAGCTGACATATAGCCATCTGGATTATACATAATGAAACCTTTTGCATCTTTACCCAAAGGATAAATCACGTGTCCATCAGCGTCTTGCGTTTCGTATGAAACCAATGACCATGTACCAACTACTTGATCACGCATTGATTTCTCCATTCTTAATCACCTCCTTAAAATGTGGTAGCCTTCTTACATGTAAGCTTGTCCTGTACTCGTTTTTCGATTTCTTAGTAGTAGATAGACTTTTTATCACTAGATTTTTGTGATCAATAGAACATAATACCAATCACCAATGCGACGATTAGTCCGATTATGTTTGGTAATGTCATGCTATAGAAAGAATATTTAAAGGCATTTTTATGATTCAAGCCTGTTAATGCGAACAATGAAAGAATAGCACCAGCATGTGGTAAGCCTGTAAATACAGATGAAGCAATCGCTGAAATACGGTGCATCGCATCTGGATTCACACCCATAGCTAGATAAGACTGCGCGAATGCCTCCATCGCAATTCCTAGTCCTCCTGATGAAGAACCTGTAATGGCACCAAGTGCGGCTGAAGCGACTGTTAAGCTAATTAATGGGTTACCCGGAATTCCTAAAATGAAATCTGAAATCACTTTAAACCCTGGTGCCATGGTAATCACTACACCAAACGCAACAGTTGTTGCTGTGAAGAAAATAGGCGTGATTGAACCATTCGCACCTAAGCTAAGTGCAGCCTTGTGTGACGGAATGTATTTGTGGAAAAATGCAGCCGATACTATAATTGCTGCCGCCAAGCCAATTAATACGATATTGGCAACCTTCATTGCACTCCCTGTAAAAATAATAATAATTAATATAAGAATCGGTAAAATACTTATAAAGAATGAAGGGATTTTTTCTTTTAAAATGGCTTTACCCTTATCTTCTTGTGCATAAGTAGCAAAAGTTTCACCAATTGCCAAGCTTTTATTCAACGCATACCTTAAATAAAAGATCCCTACTACAATGGCAACAATTGTTGCGGCAATCCCCATTAAAGGAGCTGCAGTTAAAGTAGTGCCTAAGTAAGTCGTTGGGACAACGTTTTGAATCGATGGTGTCCCAGGAAGCATCGTCATCGTAAATGTCCCAATCCCCATAAATACGGGAATAACGACTAAATTCCATCCGATATTTAATTGCTTAAATAAAGGTTTCGCTAATGGAACCACCACAAATAAAACGACAAATAAACTAATACCACCGAAAGTTAAAATAGCGCTGATCGCATAAATGGCAATTAATACGGAAAAGGGTTTTTCTGTACCTGTGATGGATAGTACCTTCTCTGCGATTGCCTGTGCTGCGCCACTTTTCTCTATAT
>NZ_JBFUIB010000055.1:0-17841 GCF_056402095.1 Peribacillus sp. P4_C12 | reverse complement strand
GGTACAAACAAAGCAAGCGAAAAAGAAAAGTTCACTTTTTTGTTCTACATGAATACTTTACCCGCTTTCAAGGGAGTTTACCCGGGCCTTTCTTGAAAGTGTTCATATAGATCAGCAGCCTCCTTCAGGGAAAAATAAGTGCATTTTGAAAAATGAAATCAGGATCCGACTGCTTTAATGACGACAGCAATGGTGAACATGGCAGCGAAAAATACAAAAGAACCGATGAATCCCATAGCGGAATCAGCGACGTCATCAGTCTTTGATTGAACATTCTTTTCGAATTCGTTCATTGTTTACCCCTCCTATTTCTGCTAATAGTATAAAACATTACCAAAAAAAAATCTACAGGCCACATTTCTTCATTTCCTTTACTGACAAGAGTTGTCACAAATAGTTTGAAATTTTGAGGTCAAAATAAAGGTACAAACAAAGCAAGCGAAAAAGAAAAGTTCACTTTTTTGTTCTACATGAATACTTTACCCGCTTTCAAGGGAGTTTACCCGGGCCTTTCTTGAAAGTGTTCATATAGATCCGGAATTAGWCCTTTAGAGGGCTAGTTCCCTTTATAGCTTGTCAAATGGTTCATCCACCTATACCATTAGAGAAGAATACATAAAAAAGAGGCGGATTCTATTGGTATTAGACGTATGGAAAAGTATTAAAAAAGGGCAATTCGCTCCTGTATATTTGTTATATGGAACAGAAGCTTATTTAATTAATGAAACAAAGCAGCTTTTGATTGAGCATGTCCTTCACGAAGATGAAATGGATTTTAACTTCTCTCAATTTGATTTAGAAGAGACGCCGATTGAAACAGCGCTTGAGGACGTTGAAACTCTTCCTTTTATCGGGGAAAAACGCCTTGTTTTCATGCAAAATCCATTTTTTTTGACAGCTGAAAAAACGAAATCGAAAGTTGAACATAATGTAAAAAGACTGGAAGCGTATCTGGCTGACCCAGTTCCTTATTCTATTGTTGTTCTGACAGCTCCTTATGAAAAACTGGACGAACGGAAAAAGATTACCAAAGAACTGAAGCGTAATGCGGTTCTCGTTGAAGCGAAAAAGCTTGGCGATCATGAATTAAAGGCATGGGTTAAGGAGCGCGTTGCAGCTTATTCTGTCCAAATAGATGAACAAGCCACAGAACTTTTGCTCGAACTTGCAGGAACGAATCTGATGATGTTGACAAATGAACTTGATAAAATGGCACTTTATGTAGAAGCTGACAAACGAATTACCATTGAGGTTGTTGAAAAGTTAGTCGCTAAATCTCTAGAACAGAATATCTTCACACTTGTTGATCATGTTTTGCAGCGAAAAATGGAAAGTGCTATGACGATTTTTCACGATCTTCTTCGGCAGAATGAAGAGCCGATTAAAATCTTGAGTGTAATGGCCGGACAGATCCGACTTATGTATCAAGTGAAGGAGCTTTCGCGTCAAGGGTATAGTCAGCAAAAAATTGCAGGGCAATTGAAGGTGCATCCATACCGAGTAAAGCTAGCCCTAGAAAAAACGGGGAAATTCCAGGAACGCGAGTTGTTGAGTATAATGAACGATTTAGCGGAAGCGGATTATAAGATGAAATCGGGTCAAGCCGATAAGGCGATCACACTTGAGTTGCTGCTTTTGAAAATTAGATAATAAAAAAGGTGACAGAAATTCCTGTCACCTTTTTGGTGCGTAAAAAAAAACGATCCAGAAGGATCGTTTAATTTTTGTCATTATGCGTTAAGAGCGTTAAGTCTTTTCGCTAAACGAGATTTTTTACGGGCTGCCGCATTTTTATGGATTAATCCTTTAGATGCAGCTTTGTCTAATTTTACAGCAGCTGTTAAAAGAGCTTCTTTAGCAGCTTCAACGTTTTCACCAGCTAATGCAACTTCAGCATTTTTCACTGTAGTACGCATAGTTGATCTAACAGTAATGTTATGAACGCGTTTTTTGTCGTTGATTTTCACACGTTTAATAGCAGATTTAATGTTTGGCATTCCGTTCACCTCCTACAAAGAAATCGAGATTATATGAACTCGACTTTTCAAATCCATATCAAATAGCACAAGTGATATTCTATCAGACTGCTCATGAATATGCAATACTTCAGATTGAGAATCGAAAAGGAATTATAATTTCAGTAAATAAATTCATCTCGTCATATTTCATTGTACCAAAAAAATGAATAATAAAAAAGCTAAAACGACAGAATGTTTAAGAGAGACTATGGAAATTACTAGAGTTAGATACAAATCAAACATCAGGAGGCCGCTATGGAAAATCATTTGGACCTTAGTAAGTTCGGAATTCGGACAGATTTGGCGATTGAAGCAAAAGATATTGCTCTTGAAAATAAGGGTGTTGTTGAAGAAGTTGATGTTTCCCATATCGAAGGGGTCATAATAAAGGAAAAAGAAGTGGATGATCTGAAAATTTCCTTAGTCGAGGTCACGGCTGAGGGAGAAAAAGAGATTGGTAAAAAACAGGGGAGCTATTTAACCATTGAAGTTCAGGGTATCCGCCAACAGGATACGGACACACAGCAACGAGTGGAGAAGGTGTTTGCTGACGAGCTAGCTTACTTCTTAAAAAGAAATAAAATCACGAAAGAAAGCAGTTGTTTAGTCGTCGGCCTCGGTAATTGGAATGTAACCCCGGACGCTTTGGGGCCAGCCGTGGTCGAGAACCTGGTAGTCACAAGGCATTTGTTCGAGTTGCAACCAGAGTCTGTTAAAGAAGGTTATCGGCCGGTAAGTGCGATCTCTCCAGGTGTTATGGGGATTACAGGAATCGAGACGAGCGACATTATCAAAGGAGTCATTGAAAAAAGCAAACCTGATTTTCTCATCGTCATTGATGCCTTGGCAGCCCGTTCGATTGAGCGGGTAAATTCAACGATTCAAATAACTGATACAGGCATTCATCCAGGGTCAGGTGTTGGAAATAAACGAAAGGAATTGAGTCAGGAGACACTGGGGGTTCCTGTTATAGCAATTGGAATACCTACCGTCGTTGATGCTGTATCAATTACTAGCGACTCGATTGATTATATTTTGAAGCACTTTGGCAAGGAACTGAATGAGGGTGACCGCCCATCACGTTCATTAGCCCCCGCAGGATTTAGTTTTGGGAAACGTAAAAAGTTGACTGATGAGGATATGCCAGGTGAAAAGGAACGGCAAACCTTCTTGGGCATGATTGGTGTCCTTCCGGACGAAGAAAAGCGGAAACTGATTTATGAAGTGCTTTCACCGCTCGGTCAAAATTTAATGGTTACACCGAAAGAAGTCGATGTTTTCATTGAGGACATGGCCAATTTGATAGCCAATGGATTGAATGCAGCATTGCATAGGTCAATTAATCAAGAAAATACTGGCTACTATACCCGCTAGTTCATTTTAGTGCCCAAAAATGGTGTTCTACCCTTTCTAGCAAAGTCATAGGTATTAATAGACAAGCTATAGAGAGGGTGGAAGGATGAAAAGAAGAAATTCCCCAGGGATCATAACAGCTATTCACGGTTCAACTATAGTAAAAACTTTTCTAGGTATTCTCGCCTTGCTTCTTTTTGTTTTTTCCGTCAGCGGGGTCATGACGTCTCTACGACCTGAGTATCGGATATCTTCGGATTCCGTACATACCGTAGCGAACCAATTTTCAGGAAAAATGCTGTTCTCGATGCTGGCTAATGAAAATCATTACTTTTTTAATGCCCTGCCTGAAGGTAAACAAGAATCGGTGATCACAAATCAATTGATAAAAATCTCGACTAATATTTCTATGGAGGATCCGCGAAGCTTGCTTGGTCGGGAACTTCCAGGCTTCTCGATTTTTGATAATGAAATCCTTGTCGCTGGTGAAGGAACCAATTATACGAATATGCCATATGAATCTTCGCCGCCGGTAGATGTCCTGAACGAAGAAAGGGATGCATCCCTGCAAAATCTGGATGAAATCGAAGAACCTGAAAAAGGAGTGGCTAATCAGCCAAATCAGACAACCAATGGGCGAAAAGTTGTTGAAATTTATCATAGCCATAATCGGGAGTCATATCTCCCTTATTTAAAAGGGGTTACAAATCCTAATCTCGCCTATCACTCTAAAATCAATATTACAAAACTCGGGGCACGAATGGTGGAGGACTTGGCTGATAACGGGATAGGCTCATCGCTTGATAATACGGATATTATGGGCAATTTGAATAATAAGGGATTGAATTACAACAAATCCTATCAAGAGTCTCGTAAATCCGTTCAAACGGCATTGGCTACCAACAAAGATCTAGAATATATGATTGATATCCATCGTGATTCAAAACGAAAAAAACATACGACCATTAACATTAACGGTAAAGATTATGCCAAGATTGCTTTCGTCATTGGGGGAAATAACCCGAACTTTGAGAAAAATGCAGCGCTTGCCAATAAACTTCATAAAGCTCTGGAAAAAAAATACCCTGGCATTTCACGAGGGGTTATGAAACAAGGCGGGGCGGGTCATAATGGAGTATACAATCAGGATTTGTCAGGCAATGCCATGCTCATTGAAATTGGCGGTGTTGATAATACGTTTGAAGAAATGTATTTAACCGTTGATGCATTTACCGATGTTTTCAGTGAATTTTATTGGGATGCTAAAGCGGTGGATAAAACAACTGGAGAATCAGAAGCGAAGTAATTTGAAAGGAGTTCTCTAACATGGTTCGATTTTGGTTAAAATGCACGGGGATTATACTCGTATTATTTTTAGGCGTCCTTATTGGAATGCAGCAGGCGAATGTCGGCATGAAAAAAATGAAGGGATATGAAGACCCCTCTTTGAATAGTGCATTTATTATCAACCAATCGGACCAAGGGGAGATGGAGGCGGATATCCTTGGTGAAAAAGTAACAAGTCATGATTTAGAGACGAAAAAAGAAAAGCTTGAAGAAATGAAGGCTTTCAACTTTTTCTCATCTCTTGGCAAGACTCTCGGCGAAACGATATCAGCGGCCTTTCAAGCACTTATAAATATGATTTAAGCTTGCGCAAGAAAAGTCGAGTAACTCTGTCGAAAGGCTGCATCCGAGAATTCGGAATGCAGCCTTTTTTTATCCTTGGCACTACAATGATGCTTCTTTTGTAACTATTCTGTTGAATCTTGCATTTTCTATTGATATAATAAAAAATAGTGTATTGTGTCGACTAGTGGGAGTGAACGTTATGAATAGAGAAGAAAAATTAAAAAGACAATCCAAGATTCGTAACTTTTCCATCATCGCTCATATTGATCATGGTAAATCTACATTGGCGGATCGTATCATAGAAAAAACGAACGCTATGACTCAACGTGAAATGAAGAGTCAGTTGTTAGATTCCATGGATTTAGAGCGAGAGCGTGGAATTACGATTAAATTGAATGCAATTCAATTAAAATATAATGCGAAAGATGGCGAAGAATACATTTTCCATCTTATTGATACACCAGGGCACGTCGATTTTACGTATGAGGTTTCGCGAAGCCTTGCTGCGTGTGAAGGTGCAGTCCTTGTTGTCGATGCGGCGCAGGGTATTGAGGCCCAGACGCTTGCAAACGTATATTTAGCATTGGATAACAATTTGGAAATCATCCCGGTCATCAATAAAATTGACTTGCCGAGTGCTGATCCAGAACGTGTTCGTAATGAAATTGAGGAAGTAATCGGGTTGGATGCTTCTGATGCAGTTTTGGCTTCAGCTAAAGCCGGTATCGGAATCGAKGAGATTTTGGAGCAGGTCGTTGAATTAGTACCAGCACCACAAGGAGATCCTGAAGCATCGTTTAAGGCGCTTATTTTCGACTCGCTATTTGATGCATATCGGGGTGTAGTTGCCTATATCCGGGTTGTTGAAGGGTCTATTAAAGTGGGCGACAAAATTAAAATGATGTCCACAGGCAAGGAATTTGATGTCACGGAATTGGGTGTCTTTAATCCAAAAACACAACTGCTTGATGAACTAAACGTAGGTGATGTTGGTTTCCTTACAGCAGCTATTAAAAACGTTGGTGATACGACAGTTGGTGATACGATTACAAGTGCTGTGAATAGTGCGACAGAGCCGCTGCCAGGTTATCGGAAAATGAATCCGATGGTATATTGCGGTTTGTATCCGATTGACGCATCGAAATTCAATGATCTACGGGATGCATTAGAGAAATTGGAATTGAATGATTCTGCGCTGCAGTTTGAGGCGGAATCATCTCAAGCATTAGGCTTTGGTTTCCGTTGCGGTTTCCTAGGACTTCTTCATATGGAAATCATCCAAGAGCGTATTGAACGTGAATTCAAAATTGATTTAATTACTACTGCGCCAAGTGTTATTTACGATGTCGTCCAAACTGATGGAACGGTTTTGAAGGTTGATAACCCATCCAACATGCCGGATGCTCAAAAGATTGAACGTGTTGAGGAGCCATATGTAAAAGCAACAATGATGGCACCAACAGAATTTGTAGGCGCAATAATGGAAATCTGTCAGAATAAACGCGGGAACTTCATTGATATGGAATATATCGATGAGACACGTGTAAGTATTCACTATGAAATACCATTATCGGAAATCGTATATGATTTCTTTGATCAATTGAAATCAAATACAAGGGGCTATGCGTCATTTGATTATGAATTAATCGGCTACAAACCGTCCAAGCTTGTGAAGATGGATATTTTACTGAATGCTGAAACGGTCGATGCTTTAAGTTTCATCGTTCATAAGGACTTCGCTTATGAGCGTGGTAAAGTTATTGTTGAGAAATTGAAGAAATTGATTCCAAGACAACAGTTTGAAGTTCCAATTCAAGCAGCTATTGGACAAAAAATCGTGGCTCGTTCTTCTATTAGTGCAATGCGTAAAAACGTACTCGCTAAATGTTACGGTGGCGATATTTCCCGTAAACGTAAATTGCTTGAGAAACAAAAAGAAGGTAAAAAGCGGATGAAACAGGTAGGTTCTGTTGAAGTACCGCAGGAAGCTTTCATGGCTGTATTGAAAATGGATGATACGACTCCAAAAAAATAAATGATAGATAGAAAAAAGAGGGTAGAGAAGATCTAGCCTCTTTTTCTATCGACTCAATCGATTAAAGGTTGTGAACACAATGATTAAAAGTGCCTACCTCCACATACCGTTTTGTGAACATATTTGTCACTATTGTGATTTTAATAAAGTGTTTTTGCAGGGGCAGCCAGTCGACGAATATTTACGGATGATGAAAAGAGAAATGGAAATGCAACTTGCAAAGTATCCAACAACAGGATTGGACACGGTTTTCGTCGGCGGAGGGACACCAACCTCTCTTGATGAAAAACAACTTGCATTCTTATGTGAAGCAATCAATGAAACCCTTCCATTTGATTCAAAGAAGGCTGAATATACATTCGAGGCTAATCCTGGGGATCTTTCAAAAGAAAAGCTTGAAATACTATTTCATTCCGGTGTGAATAGGCTTAGCTTTGGGGTACAAAGCTTCAATGATGAATTATTAAAGCGAATTGGTCGGACACATCGGGCATCTGAAGTATATGAAACGATTCATTTGGCTCAAGAGGTTGGCTTTACAAATATAAGTATCGACTTGATTTATGGATTGCCAGGTCAAACGATGGAAGACTTCAAGGATACGCTAGATAAGGCCCTTGCACTACAGCTTCCTCATTATTCCAGTTATTCATTAATTGTTGAGCCAAAGACGGTTTTCTATAATCAGATGAGAAGAGGGAAATTAAATCTTCCGCCTCAGGAGCTTGAGGCTTCCATGTATGAACGGCTGATGGAAGAGATGGAGAAACATGGTCTGCATCAATATGAAATCAGTAATTTTGCTCGTCCTGGATTTGAAAGCCGGCACAATTTAACATATTGGGATAATGTAGAATATTATGGGATTGGTGCGGGAGCACATGGCTATACTGGGGGGAAAAGAGTGGCCAATCATGGGCCAGTGAAAAAATACATCACGCCATTGACTGTGAACGAGTTACCTGTTTTGGAAGAACATCCTGTACCACTCCATGAAAAGATGGAAGAGGAGATGTTTTTAGGACTTAGAAAAACAGAAGGAGTTTCATTGGAAAACTTCAAGAATAAATTTTCTGTTGAAATGACGGAAATTTTCGGGAAATCGCTCGAAGAAGAATCAGCAAAGGGTCTTCTTACGATTGAACGTGGGTTTGTCCGATTGACTGAGCAGGGGAAATTGCTTGGTAATGAAGTGTTCCAATCGTTTTTAGGCGTTGTTGATTACGAGTGATGGAAATCTCTTGTTATTTTATCAATGAATTAGCGGTTTTCATTGTTGACATCATAAGCTTCATTTGATAATTTATTAGTATATTAGCACTCAAAGAGACAGAGTGCTAACAGAGGTGATCATACATGCTAACTGATCGTCAATTATTGATTCTGCAAGTGATAATCGAGGATTTTATCCATTCTGCCCAGCCAGTCGGGTCGCGAAGCTTGTCGAAGAAAGATGAAATTACGTTCAGCTCTGCCACAATCCGTAACGAAATGTCTGATCTTGAAGAATTGGGTTTTTTAGAAAAAACTCATACATCTTCTGGTAGAATACCTTCTGAAAAAGGGTATAGATATTATGTGGATCATTTGCTTTCTCCTCAAGCTCCGAAAAAGAATGAAATGAAATTGTTAAAATCTGTTTTTGTTGAGCGAATCTATGAGCTAGAAAAGATTGTTCAAAAGTCAGCAAAAATTCTTTCAGAACTGACGAATTATACGGCAATTGTATTAGGTCCAAAAGTCAATGAACATAAGTTGAAAAAAATTCAGATTGTTCCTTTGAGTCCGGATGCTGCAATTGCAATCATTATTACTGATACAGGTCATGTGGAAAATCGAATGATTTCCTTGCCCCCTTCTTTTGATATAAATGAAATTGAAAAGATGGTGAACATTTTAAATGCCCGTTTAGTCGATGTTCCGCTTGTTGATTTAAAAGATAAGATCTATAAGGAGGTGGCTGCTCTATTAAGCCGCCACATTCATAATTATGGATCGATTGTTTCAGTTCTAGCGGATACCTTGACGGATACAAAGCCTGAAAAAATATTTTTCGGCGGGAAAACGAATATGCTAAGGCAGCCGGAGTTCCATGACATTGCAAAAGTAAGTACACTTTTATCGATGATTGAGCAGGAACAAGGGTTTTATGATCTTATTACTCAAAATCCAGCGGGCATTCACGTCAAGATTGGCCGTGAAAATCAAAATACGGTACTCGATGACTGCAGCTTAATTACCGCAACCTACTCAATCGGACAGGAACAAGTGGGCACATTAGCGATACTAGGTCCAACGAGAATGGAATATTCGAGAGTAATCAGTCTGCTTTCGTTTTTCTCGAAAGATTTAACGACTCTGATGACTAAACTGTATCAAAAATAGGAGCAAAGGTAATATTGTTAAGGTGGCGGGGATGTAAATTCCCCAGCCTGACTTATTACTTAAGCATAAATTGTATAACCCTTTTAGGGAGGTGAGATTGTGACAGAAAATAAAAACGAAGAACAAACATTAGAAAATGAAACAATCGAGGAAAGCGCTGCAGAAGCTGTATTCGCTGAAGAGGAAATTCCAGCGGAACAAAATCAGGAGGAAACTCCGGTTGAGAAAGATGAACTTCAATTGGCTCATGAAAAGATTGCTGAGCTACAGGCAAAAATCGAAGAAATGGATAACCGTTATCTTCGTCTGCAGGCCGATTTTGATAATTCAAGACGCCGTGCCAAGCTTGATATGGAAGCGGCTCAAAAATATAGAGTTCAAAGTATTGCTGGTGATTTAGTCGAGGCTCTTGATAATTTTGAAAGAGCGACAAAAATCGAAGCTGATAATGAACAAACAAAATCCCTGCTTCAAGGGATGGAAATGGTCTACAAAGCGATTATTGATGCATTGACTAAAGAAGGCATCGAACCAATTAGTTCGGTTGGTGAAGAATTTGATCCGCGTTTACATCAAGCGGTCATGCAAGTTCAAGATGAAAACTTTGGTTCTAACATCGTTGTCGAKGAGTTCCAAAAAGGATATGTTCTTAAAGACCGAGTGCTTCGTCCTGCAATGGTAAAAGTAAACGAATAATAGAAATTACATACAAATAATTGGGAGRTAGTGAAACTATGAGCAAGATTATTGGTATTGACTTAGGTACAACAAACTCTTGTGTATCTGTACTTGAAGGCGGGGAACCAAAAGTTATCCCGAATCCAGAAGGAAACCGTACAACACCATCCGTAGTGGCATTCAAAAATGGTGAAAGACAAGTAGGGGAAGTGGCAAAACGCCAAGCAATTACAAACCCGAACACGATCATTTCTATTAAACGTCATATGGGTACTAATCATAAAGAAGTAATTGAAGGAAAAGAATATTCACCGCAGGAAGTTTCTGCAATCATCCTTCAATACTTAAAATCATATGCTGAAGAGTATCTTGGTGAAAAAGTTACAAAAGCGGTTATCACTGTACCTGCTTACTTCAATGATGCAGAACGTCAAGCAACGAAAGATGCTGGTCAAATTGCTGGACTTGAAGTAGAACGTATTATTAACGAACCGACAGCTGCAGCACTTGCATACGGTTTAGATAAAACGGATGAAGACCAAACAATTCTTGTATTCGACCTTGGTGGCGGTACATTTGACGTATCAGTCATGGAACTTGGCGATGGCGTATTCGAAGTTAAATCCACTGCTGGTGACAACCGTCTAGGTGGAGATGATTTCGACCAAGTCATCATTGATTACCTAGTAGAAGCATTCAAGAAAGAAAATGGAATCGATCTTTCTAAAGACAAAATGGCAGTTCAACGTTTGAAAGATGCAGCTGAAAAAGCGAAAAAAGATCTTTCAGGTGTAACTTCTACACAAATTTCATTGCCATTCATCACAGCTGGAGATGCTGGCCCGCTTCACTTAGACGTAACAATGACTAGAGCTAAATTCGATGAACTTTCTTCAAGTCTTGTGGAACGTACAATGGGACCTACTCGTCAAGCGATGAAAGATGCAGGTCTTTCAGCATCTGAAATCGATAAAGTCATCCTTGTTGGTGGATCTACGCGTATTCCTGCGGTTGTTGAAGCAATCAAAAAGGAAATCGGTCAAGAACCAAGCAAAGGTGTTAACCCTGATGAAGTAGTAGCTATGGGTGCTGCGATTCAAGGTGGCGTATTAACAGGGGATGTTAAAGACGTTGTTCTTTTAGACGTAACTCCACTTTCACTTGGAATTGAAACAATGGGCGGCGTGTTCACGAAATTAATCGACCGTAATACAACAATTCCAACAAGTAAATCACAAGTATTCTCAACAGCGGCTGATAATCAAACAGCTGTAGATATCCATGTTCTTCAAGGTGAACGTCCGATGTCAGCAGACAACAAAACGCTTGGTCGTTTCCAATTGAGTGACATTCCACCGGCACCGCGCGGAATTCCACAAGTCGAAGTAACTTTCGACATTGATAAAAATGGTATTGTAAACGTTCGTGCAAAAGATCTTGGCACAAACAAAGAACAAGCAATCACAATCAAATCATCTTCAGGACTTTCTGATGAAGAAATCGACCGCATGGTACGTGAAGCAGAAGAAAATGCTGATAGTGATAAACAACGTAAAGAAGAAGTTGAACTTCGTAACGAAGCAGATCAACTAGTCTTCCAAACGGAAAAAACGCTTAAAGATCTAGAAGGTAAAGTAGACGAAGCGGAAGTAACAAAAGCAAACGAAGCGAAGGATGAACTGAAAGCAGCAATCGAGAAAAATGAGCTTGAAGAAATCCGCGTGAAAAAAGATGCACTTAACGAAATCGTTCAAGCTTTGACAATGAAGCTTTATGAAGAAGCTGCAAAAGCTCAGCAAGCAGGCCAAGAGGGTGCTGGCGAAGCTAGTGCAAAAGACGATAATGTAGTTGATGCAGAATATACAGAAGTAAACGAAGAAGAGAAAAAATAAAAAAGTGACCCTGTTGGGACGCTGATATATTGGGYAGGGATTTCTGCCTGTAATTGTAGAAAAGTCAAAGTCAGGTTATCTTGGCTTTGGCTTTTTTACAATGGGTGAAATCAAAGTCCGGAAGTAATGGCAGCTGGTATTCTTTTATTCTTACAATCGCTAGTGGGGAATCATAAGACTATAGAGAAAAATAGGTGCAAATTTGAGGCAGATGTCTTCTTTTAAGAAAAAGTGTTCAAGCCGTTTGTACTTTTCTAGTTGATTATTATCTTCGTTCAGTGATAATATTACCTTTATGTGAATCGAATCGGGAGTGGATTTTAGATATGAGTAAACGTGATTATTATGAGGTGTTAGGCCTTTCGAAGAGTGCTTCGAAGGATGAAATCAAAAAAGCGTATCGAAAGCTCTCCAAACAATATCATCCTGATATTAATAAAGCGGAAGATGCTGCGGATAAATTCAAGGAAATTAAGGAAGCTTACGAGGTATTAAGCGACGAGCAGAAAAAGGCTCATTATGACCAATTTGGACATACAGATCCAAATCAGGGCTTCGGTGGCCAGGACTTTGGCGGTTTCGGTGGTTTTGAAGATATTTTCAGTAGTTTCTTTGGTGGAGGCGGACGTAGAAGAGATCCTAATGCACCGCGCCAAGGGGCTGATTTACAGTATACGATGACGCTTTCTTTTGAAGAGGCTGCATTCGGAAAAGATACTGAAATCGAAATTCCGCGTGAAGAGAATTGTGATACATGTAAAGGATCGGGTGCTAAGCCTGGCACAAAAGTGGAAAACTGTTCACACTGTCATGGAACAGGTCAATTAAATGTTGAACAAAACACGGCATTCGGACGTATTGTGAACCGGAGAGCATGTCACCATTGTCAAGGAACAGGAAAAATCATTCCTAATAAATGTTCAACTTGTGGCGGCGACGGTAAAGTTCAAAAACGCAAAAAAATCCAAGTCAAGGTGCCAGCCGGAATCGATGATGGCCAGCAACTGCGTGTATCCGGTCAAGGCGAGCCTGGAATCAATGGTGGTCCAGCTGGAGACCTTTATGTAGTCTTCCATGTTCGTAGCCACGAATTCTTTGAAAGAGATGGCGATGATATTTATTGTGAAATGCCGGTTACTTTTGCTCAGGCAGCATTAGGAGATGAAATTGAAGTTCCGACTTTGCATGGTAAAGTTAAGTTGAAGATACCTGCAGGAACACAAACAAGCACGCGTTTCCGTTTAAAAGGAAAAGGGGTTCCGAATGTAAGAGGATATGGCCAAGGAGATCAGCATGTGGTCGTATTAGTGGTTACACCTAAAAAATTAAGTGAAAAACAAAAGGACCTTCTTCGTGAGTTCAACGATATCAGCGGACAATCAGGTATAGATGAACAAGAAGATGGCTTTTTCTCAAAGGTAAAGCGTGCTTTTAAAGATAGGTGAAGACAAGTAAAGAAATTGGGAGCTGGTAGATTATGAAGTGGTCTGAATTTGCAATCCAAACAACAAATGAAGCGGTTGAACCTGTTTCAAATATTCTTCATGAGGCAGGTGCAAGCGGTGTTGTCATTGAGGATCCTCTTGAATTAGTCAAAGAACGCGAAAATGTTTTTGGCGAAATCTACCACCTAAACCCAGCTGATTATCCGGATGAAGGTGTGTTGATTAAGGCATATTTGCCGGTTAACAGCTTCCTTGGCGAAACTGTTGATGCTATTAAGGAATCAATTAATAATCTCCTTCTTTTTGATATCGATCTTGGGAAGAATGTTGTTTCAATTAGTGAAGTGAATGAAGAAGAATGGGCAACGGCTTGGAAAAAATATTATAATCCAGTCAAGATTTCTGAACGCTTTACCATTGTTCCTACATGGGAAGATTACACTCCTGTAAGCAGTGATGAATTAATCATTGAACTTGATCCTGGTATGGCTTTTGGAACAGGTACCCACCCGACAACGGTTATGTGTATCCAAGCACTTGAACGTACAGTTCAGCCGGGTGACTTAGTTGTTGATGTAGGAACGGGTTCCGGTGTTTTAAGTATTGCAGCGGCATTATTAGAGGCAAAACAAGTTCAGTCGCTTGATTTGGATGACGTAGCTGTACAGTCTGCTAAGCAAAATGTAGAACTTAACAACGTTCAAGACAGAGTTTCTGTTGCTCAAGGTAACTTGTTGGACGGCGTAAACGAACAAGCAGATGTCGTTGTAGCTAATATATTAGCTGAAGTCATTATGCGCTTTACAGATGATGTAGCAAAAGTGGTTAAACCTGGTGGATATTTTATAGCATCTGGGATTATCCAGCCAAAGAAACAGGATGTGAAGGATGCAATTATAGCTTCCGGATTCACAGTTGAGGAAACCATTTTGATGGAAGATTGGGTAGCAATCATCGCGAAAAGAAATGATTAAATGAAAAGTTACTCTGATTATCGTATATTTGGATAGTCAGAGTACCTTTTTTTAGCTTGAGTTTTTGCATGGCGCGCAATCGGAAAATAAGCCTCTGACTGCTAGCCTGTGAGTTTTTTTAGACTAGACGAAGTAGGTGGCAGTGTGCAACGGTATTTTCTTAACGAGGAAGACTTTAAGGGTAAAACAGTGACAATATCAGGCGATGATTTTCACCATATTTCCAGGGTAATGAGAATGGAACCAGGGGAGCAAATCATCACCGTAAAGGGCAACGGAATGACTGCGGTCACGGAAATTTCTGAAATAACAAATGACGCTGTTATAGGAACCATTATTGAATGGAAGAATGAAGAAAAGGAACTTCCGATAAGAGTTACGATAGCGAGCGGTCTGCCTAAAGGGGATAAGTTAGAATATATCGTTCAAAAGGGGACGGAATTAGGTGCTGTTGAATTTATCCCTTTTATTGCTGCTCGTTCGGTGGTAAAATGGGACCACAAAAAGGTTGGTAAGAAATTGGAACGACTCCAGAAGATTTCAAAGGAAGCGGCCGAACAGTCCCACCGCACAGTTATCCCTGCCATCAAGGAACCGATGACGGCAGATCAGCTAGCTGGATATGCTTCTGGTTTCGATCATAGATTAATTGCTTTTGAAGAAGAAGCAAAGCGTGGAGAAACTTCTGTACTTGCTTCTGTTTTGAAAGATATCACTGCCGGACAATCGATTTTATTCGTGTTTGGTCCTGAAGGGGGCTTGGCAGAGAAGGAAATCGAAAAATTGTCGGCTGCCGGATTTGTAGTTTGTGGTCTTGGACCTAGAATATTAAGAACTGAAACAGCACCTTTATATGCACTTTCCGCTGTTTCTTATCATGTAGAACTTTTGAGGTGATGAAAAATGGCAACGGTCGCTTTCCATACATTAGGTTGTAAAGTAAATCATTATGAAACAGAAGCTATTTGGCAATTATTTAAGACAGAGGGATATGATCGTGTTGAATTTGAAAATACATCAGATGTATACGTCATCAACACTTGCACGGTAACGAATACTGGCGATAAGAAGAGCCGTCAGGTCATCCGTCGTGCAATCCGTAAAAATCCGAATGCTGTTATAGCAGTAACGGGTTGTTACGCACAAACATCTCCTGCAGAGATCATGGCAATTCCAGGTGTAGATATTGTTGTTGGAACACAGGACAGGGTTAAATTGCTTGAATACATCGAGCAGTTCAAGGTAGAACGTGAACCAATCAATGCGGTTGGGAATATTATGAAAAACCGTGTCTATGAAGAATTGGATGTACCGGCATTTACTGATCGTACTCGTGCCTCACTAAAGATTCAGGAAGGTTGCAATAATTTCTGTACTTTCTGTATCATCCCATGGGCTCGTGGTTTAATGCGTTCCCGTGATCCAAAGGAAGTCATTCATCAAGCTGAGCAGCTTGTCGAGGCAGGATATAAAGAGCTCGTCTTGACGGGCATTCATACCGGTGGTTACGGAGATGACTTGAAGGATTATAATTTGGCGATGCTACTACGTGACTTGGAAAAAATTGATGGGCTAAAGCGGATCCGTATTTCTTCCATTGAAGCCAGTCAAATTACAGATGAAATCATTGAAGTACTGACGAATTCGAAAAAGGTAGTTCGTCATTTGCATATCCCTATCCAATCGGGTTCTGATACGGTTTTAAAACGGATGAGACGTAAATATACAATGGCTTTCTTCGGTGATCGAATTGAAAAATTAAAAGTTGCACTGCCAGGCCTTGCTGTTACATCTGATGTAATCGTAGGCTTCCCGGGTGAAACCGAAGAAGAATTTTTGGAGACGTATAATTTTATAGAAAAATATAAATTCTCCGAACTTCATGTCTTCCCGTATTCAAAACGGACAGGGACTCCTGCAGCACGCATGGAAGACCAAGTGGATGAAGATGTGAAAAACGAACGCGTTCACCGTCTGATTTCATTATCGGATCAGTTGGCAAAAGAGTACGCTTCTCGATTTGAGGGAGAAGTGCTTGAAGTCATTCCTGAGACTAAGTTGGAAAATGGTCTTTATGAAGGCTACTCGGATAATTACATGAAAATAGTCTTCCCCGCTACCGAGGAAATGGTTGGTGACATTGTAAAAGTGAAAATTACAAAGTCTGGCTATCCGCATAGCGAAGGACAGTTCGTGACGGTTGTGAAAGATATTCCGTTGCAGCAAGTAGCTAATATATAAGACAGCGATTTTTTCGCTGTCTTTTTTTTATTCTTTGTTTAACGTGTTTTCTTAGTACATTAGGGTAAAGACTATATATATCGTCAAAATAGAAGAACTATGGTATGATGAGAGGTACGTACAACTAGTTTTAAATTGTTTTTAAGGAGGATTATATATGTCACAAAATGTAGCAGGTTTAATTGACCACACTTTATTAAAAGCAGATGCAACGAAAGAACAAATAAGGGTATTATGTGAAGAAGCGAGAGAGTATAATTTTGCTTCAGTATGCGTAAACCCGACTTGGGTGAAGTATGCAAGTGAGCTTTTAGAAGGCTCAGAAGTAAAAGTTTGTACGGTAATTGGTTTCCCTTTAGGTGCCACTACACCAGAAACTAAAGCTTTTGAAACAAAAGACGCCATCAGTAATGGCGCACACGAAGTCGATATGGTGATCAATATCGGCGCATTAAAGGACAAGGATAATGAATTGGTAGAGCGGGATATTCGAGCTGTGGTAGCGGTATCGACAGGTAAAGCTCTGTCAAAAGTAATTATTGAAACCTCTTTACTTACTGAGGAAGAAAAAGTCCGTGCCTGCGAACTTGCCGTAAAAGCGGGAACGGATTTCGTTAAAACCTCAACTGGTTTTTCAACTGGCGGTGCAACAGTTGAAGATGTTGCGCTTATGAGAAAAACAGTAGGACCAGATATCGGCGTTAAAGCTTCAGGCGGAGTTCGTAACACGAGTGATGCTCAGAAAGTGATTGAAGCGGGTGCAACAAGAATTGGAGCGAGTGCAGGTGTCTCCATCCTAAAGGGCTTAACAGCTGACTCTGATTATTAATTTACAAGCCGCATTCTTAAGAGTGCGGCTTATTTTTTTATATGCGGACGATGGATCAATAAAATAAAGTTGGAAAATTGGCGTGCAAATGGTAAAACGATCAAAGAAGTCACGATATTGAAAATAACACTAGCATGCGCGAGTTGTGTACCCTTATCATCGGTAAAAAAAGCAGCTGTTCGTTCTAGGACGTCCACAAGAGGGAGAAAAGCTGCAACTCCGATTACATTTAACCAAATATGTGCATAAGCTGTAAAAGCAGCTTGTCTACCAGAACCGATGCTGGCCATGTAGCCGGTGATACAGGTGCCTATATTAGAGCCGAGCATCATGATAATGGCGGAAGCGACGGATAACTC
>NZ_JBFUIB010000054.1:0-18292 GCF_056402095.1 Peribacillus sp. P4_C12 | reverse complement strand
CGTTATGGGTGAAGAAGAACTACTGTTCAGCGAACACCATGCCTGCCCATACTGCGGCTTTTCCATCGAAGAGCTAGAGCCGAGAATGTTTTCCTTCAATAGCCCGTTCGGGGCCTGCCCTGATTGTGATGGCTTGGGAGCGAGACTTGAGGTGGACCGTGATTTGGTCATCCCGAATAAGGAATTAAGTCTGCGTCAACATGCGATTGCCCCAT
Source organism: Peribacillus sp. P4_C12 (assembly GCF_056402095.1). Lineage (NCBI taxonomy): Bacteria > Bacillati > Bacillota > Bacilli > Caryophanales > Bacillaceae > Peribacillus > Peribacillus sp. P4_C12. Next base: position 18,077 of record NZ_JBFUIB010000054.1, on the reverse strand, counting down.
GGGAGCCGACGAGTTCTCAATATTATCCTCAGCTTCTTGAAGCGGTAGCCACCCATTATGACATAGATATGGATGTGCCAGTTAAAGATATACCGGATGATAAATTGGAGAAAATTTTATACGGTTCAGGTAAAGATAAAATTTATTTCCGCTATAAAAATGATTTTGGAAGAGTGCAAGAGGGATATATTCTATTTGAAGGCGTCATAAGAAACATCGAGCGGCGTTTTAAGGAGACGAACTCAGACTATATTCGTGAACAAATGCAGAAATATATGTCGGAGCACCACTGTCCAACATGTAAGGGACATCGGCTGAAAAAAGAGAGTCTTTCTGTGCTTATTCAAGGGGTTCATATAAGTGAGACTACCGCTTTATCGGTAGAAGAGGCTTTAGTATTTTTTGACGAGCTTGATTTGACCGAAAAGGAAGCTGCAATTGCGAGATTGATTTTACGTGAAATCCGGGAGCGGCTCGGTTTCCTAGCCAATGTCGGTTTGGAATATTTAACGTTAAGCCGAGCAGCAGGAACATTATCAGGCGGTGAAGCCCAGCGTATTCGATTGGCAACACAGATTGGTTCCCGTTTGACTGGTGTTCTTTACATTTTAGATGAACCGTCTATAGGATTGCATCAGCGAGATAATGATCGATTAATTGAAACATTAAAGAATATGCGTGAAATTGGGAACACGCTGATTGTTGTTGAGCATGATGAAGATACGATGCTTGCGGCGGATTATTTGATTGATGTCGGACCAGGTGCAGGCGCTCATGGTGGAGAAATCGTGGCTGCTGGAACCCCTGAAGAGGTCATGAATAACCCTAAATCTTTAACCGGCCAATATTTATCAGGGAAGAAATTTATCCCGCTGCCATTGGAACGCCGGAAAAATGACGGCCGTGTTATTGAAATTAAAGGGGCCAAACAAAATAACCTAAAAAACGTTAATGTTAAATTCCCGCTTGGAGTTTTTACAGCTGTCACAGGAGTCTCAGGTTCGGGGAAAAGTACATTAGTGAATGAGATTCTTCATAAGTCATTAGCTCAAAAGCTAAACCGCGCCAAAGCTAGACCAGGGGAGTTTCGTGAAATTAAAGGAATCGAGCATTTAGATAAGGTCATTGATATTGACCAATCACCTATTGGTAGAACGCCACGCTCTAACCCAGCAACCTATACAGGTGTATTTGATGATATTCGTGACGTTTTTGCTTCAACAAATGAAGCAAAAATCCGTGGCTATAAAAAAGGACGATTCAGTTTCAATGTGAAGGGCGGTCGTTGTGAAGCCTGCCGTGGTGACGGAATTATCAAGATTGAAATGCATTTTCTTCCTGATGTCTACGTTCCGTGTGAAATCTGTCATGGTAAACGTTATAACCGGGAAACGCTTGAAGTGAAATATAAAGGTAAAAATATTTCCGACATTCTCGATATGACTGTTGAGGAAGGGGTTAGTTTCTTTGAAAATATCCCAAAAATCAAGCGGAAGCTACAAACGATTTATGATGTTGGTCTGAGCTATATCAAGCTGGGACAGCCGGCAACCACTTTATCTGGCGGTGAAGCGCAAAGGGTGAAACTCGCTTCTGAATTGCATCGCCGTTCAACTGGCCGCTCTTTTTATATCTTGGATGAACCAACTACCGGACTTCATGTCCATGATATAGCTAGGTTGCTCGAAGTCTTGCAACGGCTGGTAGACAATGGTGATACTGTTTTAGTAATAGAACATAATCTTGATGTCATCAAAGCGGCGGACCATATTATTGACCTAGGTCCAGAAGGCGGGGATAAAGGCGGTACGATTGTCACTTACGGTACGCCTGAAGAAATATGTGAAGTTGCCGAATCATACACAGGGAAATACTTAAAGCGTGTTCTGACCCGTGACCAAATTAGAATGGAAAAATTGATTGAAGAAAAAGAACAAGAGCATGAACATGCATAAAAAAAACAAGCCCGTTGGCTTGTTTTTTTATGTGGAAATATGACAGCGTCAGTTTAATTAATCATTTGATTAAAATCCATGAAAGCTAGATATTTCCGGGGAAATTCCACCTTGCTCTTTTCGAAAATTGTCGCAGCACCTTGTCGAGAAATGGGAATTAGTGTATTTATGAAACTTTTTAGATTTCTAGGCGTATGTATGAATAAAATGATATAAGAAAGCGAGGAATGTTCATGCAGGAAGAAAGAAAGAAGATTTTAGAGATGATTCAAGATGGAAAGTTGACTGCGGTAGAAGCAATGAGTCTTTTGGAAGACTTAGAAAAAGCTAGTCAGGAAAGTGAAGCGAAAGAGCAGAAACTACAAAATGAATTATCAACCGTAGTCGTGGATAAGAAAAGCGAGGACAATACTCAGGACACGTTTAAGAAGAATATTCAGTCATCAAAGGAAAAGATTATTGATTTTGTTGAAAGTGCTTTTAAGAAGATTAAAGAAACCGATCTTGATTTCAACTTTGGAAAATCAGTTGATGTCAGTCATATTTTCCAGCATGATTATGAGGTTCTGAATGGAGTCGATATAGATATAGCCAATGGGAAAATAAAAATTGCTACTTGGGATCATAAGGATGTACGGGTTGAATGTCAGGCAAAGGTATACAGGGTGGAGGATATCGAAGAAGCGAGAAAAAACTTTTTAGAGGATGTTCACTTCTCGATTGAAGAAGGGAAAATGAGGTTTAAGGTTTTCGAAAAATCCATTAAAGTCGATGCGGTTTTATACATTCCTCGGAAGGAATATGAGGACATTCAGGTAAGGTTGTTTAACGGTGCTATAACCGCCGAATCATTGGAATCCAATAAACTCAAAGCAAAAACAGCCAATGGTGCGATTCATATTTTACAGGGTAATGGTGAGTCGTGCGAGCTCGAAACAGGTAATGGAACGATCACCATTTCAGATACAAATTATAATGGCTTGGAGGCTGAAACCTTAAACGGTGCTATTAATGCGGATGGTTATTTCAAAAAAATAGATGTGCAAACTTTTAATGGTGAAATTGTCTGCAAAAACTCTGAGCTAGATTGCGACTCTATACATRCTAAATCGATTACCGGAAAAGTCCAGCTGATCCTGCCGCCAGGAAAGGCAATCGAGGGAGAGTTGAAATCTAATTTAGGAGGTTTTAACGTAAGCTTGGAAGGGATGACCATCATCGAAGAAAAGAGTGATGTGGTTCAAAAGGTCCTTAAGTTTAAGACTGCTAAAGAGGAGGTTCCTGTGCTTCATGTATTTGCAGAGACCAAGACTGCAGCGATAACAGTTTCCTAGTGAAAATGAAAGCCCACCAGTTCAAATGGGGGGCTTTCATTTATTTTTGTACGCTAATGATTGCTTTGTAACCATCTTTGGCTAACCTTTTGACAAGAGCCTCTGCATTTTTCTTTTCTGTAAAGGCACCTATTTGAACTTTATACATATTGGGGTTTACATCAGCTTGGAGGTTATAGTAGACGAGGATGCTTTTAGCAATAGATTCTCCGCATTTTTTCCGGTACGCCGTAGTTTTTAAAAGAGATGCTTCTTTTTGATTGGTCATAAACCCGCATTCGACTAAAATGGCCGGACATCTTGTTTCGCGTAAAACCTGGAAATTGGCGGTTTTTACCCCTCTATTTTTTAACTGAGTAGCTTTAACAAGTTCGCTTTGGACCTTTTCAGCTATAGAAAGTGACTCTTTCGGTCTCGAGAGATAAATGAAGGTTTCAATTCCATTTGCCTCATGCCAACTTTCAGAACCAAAGGCGTTTGCATGAATGGAGATATATAAGTCAGCTCCGAGTGAATTGGCTCTGTTTATACGTTCCTTAAGTGGAACATCTCGCCCGTCTTCATGAACAAAATGAACGGTGACTGCTTTTGATTTTTCTAAATAGAACTTCGTAAATTCAGCCGTTTCCCTATTGAATTCATATTCTTTCATACCCTCAGGAGATTGTTTGCCGGGAGTATTATACCCATGCCCTGCATCAATAATGATTTTCATGTAATTCTTTCCTTTCCAAAAATACTTTATCCATTATTATAATCAAACGAGTGGAATAAAAAGTAGCATGTTCATCAGAAAAAAAGAATAAAACGATAATGCTTTGTTTGGTTATTAACAGAAAAATGCTAAAATAGAAAAAGTATCGTTAAAAATAGTAGTGCTCCAAAAGGAGGAAAGATATATGGCAAAAGTCCGTACAAAGGATATAGTTGACGCATTCGGTCTAGAACTTATCAGCGGAGAAGAAGGAATTAATCGCCCAATTGTCACTAGTGATTTATCTCGTCCAGGACTTGAAATAGCTGGTTTTTTTGATTATTATCCTGCGGATCGAGTACAGCTCTTAGGTATGACGGAGATGTCGTTTTTTAATCGACTGAATGAGCCGGATCGAATACAGAGGATGGAAGAACTATGTAGGGACTTTACACCAGGCATTATCATTACGCGTGGTCAGGAAGTGCCAATAGAGTTGATTGAAGCATCTGAGCGGGAGTCCGTTCCTGTGATGAGATCTAATATGAAGACTACTAGGTTATACAGCCGTCTGACCAACTTCCTTGAAAGCAGATTAGCACCAACTACAGCCGTTCATGGTGTATTAGTAGATATCTATGGCTTAGGGGTATTGATTACTGGAAAAAGCGGGGTCGGTAAAAGTGAGACAGCGCTTGAATTAGTAAAACGGGGCCATCGACTTGTTGCAGATGACTGCGTAGAAATCCGCCAGGAAGATCAGGATACGCTAGTCGGGAATGCTCCTGATTTGATTGAACATCTTCTGGAAATCCGAGGGTTAGGAATCATTAACGTAATGACGCTATTTGGGGCCGGTGCTGTCCGGAGCAATAAAAAAATCTCGATAGTCATTAATCTTGAACTATGGGAAAAAAATAAGCAATATGACCGGGTTGGTCTTGATGAAGAAAAAATGAAAATTATTGATACGGAAGTTACAAAAATAACCGTACCTGTCCGCCCTGGACGAAATTTAGCTGTAATTATTGAAGTGGCAGCCATGAACTATCGTCTAAAACGGATGGGCGTAAATGCTGCAGAACAATTTTCAGATCGTTTGAATCATGCGATTGCAGAACCGGATCATGATGAATTTTAATGAATAGGTATATAGGAAAAGAGGGGACGAAATGGAACAAGCTATACAGCCGTTGAATCCGATTGCAATTGATCTCGGGCCAATTCAGATACATTGGTATGGTCTAATTATCGGTTTCGGTGTATTACTAGGTCTTATTATTGCTTTAAGGGAATGTGAGCGCAGAGGTCTTGATAAAGAAATATTTACAGATATGATATTGTTTGCTGTTCCAATTGCGATTATTTGTGCACGTATTTATTATGTCATCTTCCAGTGGGAGTACTATTCACAAAATCCTGGGGATATCATTAAGATATGGAATGGTGGAATTGCAATCCATGGTGCGTTAATTGGTTCGGTGCTTACCGCGATAGTCTTTGCTAAGGTGAAGAAAGTCTCGTTCTGGAAGCTGGCGGATATCGCTGCACCGAGTTTATTGTTAGGTCAGGCAATTGGCCGTTGGGGTAATTTTATGAATCAGGAAGCGCATGGAGGAGAAGTAACAAGAGCGTTCTTGGAAAATATGCATCTGCCTGAATTCATTATTAACCAAATGTACATAAATGGAACTTACTATCATCCAACCTTTTTGTACGAATCGGTTTGGAATATTATCGGTGTAATTATTCTTCTAAGTTTACGTAAAGTGAACCTGCGTAGGGGCGAGCTATTTTTAACGTATGTATTATGGTATTCTATTGGCCGTTATTACATTGAAGGGCTACGGACAGATAGCTTGATGTTAACGGAGTCACTTCGTATCGCACAAGTGATTTCCATTGTGTTGGTCGTCGTTGCTATTGCATTAGTAATCTTTAGAAGAGTCCGTGGATATGCTGAGAAAAGATATTTAGATGCATAGAGAATATGTGTAAAGGGAGAGGGCATAGTGATAGTAGACTCGGTTAAAAAGGGGCTCCTTTCTGGCTTGAATACAACATGGTCATTGGGAAAAGTGATTTTTCCAGTTACGTTGATTGTCACCGTGCTTCAATATACACCTGTATTGCCATGGATCATTAACTTGATCGCGCCTTTGATGAATCTCATCGGTCTTCCTGGGGACGCGGCAATACCACTCGTCCTAGGGAATTTCTTGAACTTATATGCAGCGATTGCAGGCATATTAACGCTAGACCTGACTGTGAAAGAGGTATTTATTATCGCTATGATGTTATCTTTTTCACATAATTTATTAATTGAATCAGGTGTGGCGATGAAAACTGGTGTCAAGCTGTGGATCATTTTAACTGTACGGATTGGACTGGCGCTTTTGTCTGCGGTTGTCATCAATCTCGTTTGGCAGGGCGGATCGGAAATGGCACAAGGAATTGCTATCCGGGATACAGCCGAGATTACAGAGGTTGGTGCCATCCTTTTACATGGGGTTATGCAAGCTCTTTCCGGAATAGCCCAACTGGCGGTTATCGTTATCCCGCTTATGGTCGCCGTTCAAATCATGAAAGATTTAAAATGGCTAGAAGCTTTCTCAAAAGCTCTTGCTCCTTTTATGAGAGTCTTAGGGATGAAGCCAAATGCCTCTATGCCATTTGTAACAGGGTTGACGCTTGGTCTTGCATATGGGGCAGGTGTAATGATTCAAGCAGCGAAAGAAGATAATGTCTCGAAGAAGGATATGACGATTGCATTTATCTTTTTAGTTGCTTGTCATGCTGTTATAGAGGATACACTAATTTTTATTCCACTGGGGATTCCGGTTTTGCCGTTATTACTTATCAGATTAATCACCGCTATTGTGCTAACGATGGTGGTCGCTTATATTTGGAATCGGACTGACAGTGTGCAGAGGAAGGAAGCCGTATATGAACAGTAAAATAACTACATTATTATTTGACCTTGATGGAACGTTAATCAATACTATTGAATTGATTATCGACTCTTTTACAAAAACTTTAGATCATTATTGTCCGGGACAGTTCAAGCGGGAGGATATTATTCCATTTATCGGCCCGACTTTGGTTGATACGTTTTCGTCTATAGATCCGGAACGTATAGATGAAATGATCGCTTTCTATAGGGAGAACAATTGGAAGAATCATGATTTACTTGTGACACAGTATGACGGTGTGTTTGAAACAATTCAAACTTTGAAGCAGAGTGGCTATAAATTGGCGGTCGTTACGACGAAGAAACGTGATGTCGTCGAAAAAGGCCTGCGTTTAAGCAAACTTGACCAATTCTTTGAAGTCGTGGTCACTCTGGATGATGTGGAAAAAGCCAAGCCGGATCCAGAGCCGCTGGTAAAAGCGTTAAACCAACTCGGTTCGGTTCCTGAAGAGGCAATCATGGTTGGAGACAGTTATCATGATATTCTTGGCGGGAAAAATGCGGGTACCAAAACAGCGGGTGTCGCGTGGTCGATTAGAGGACGTGAATTTTTAGAAAGCTATCATCCTGACTATATGCTAGAGCAAATGGCTGACTTACTGAATATCATAGAGATTGAAAAGCATACAGAGGTTAGAAAATGAGACGTACGACCCGCTATCCGGTAGAAGGGGCTAATTCACTTTGGCATGTGTATAAGACCGTACCATTCTGGAAAGTCGTGAAGAACTTTGTGGTGATTCAGTTAGCGCGTTATACACCGTTTTTAAGCATGAAGAATTGGCTTTACAGGACTTTTTTACATATGAAAGTTGGAAAGCATACTTCATTCGCCTTGATGGTCATGCCGGATGTGATGTTTCCAGAAAAAATATCTGTGGGGAAAAATACTGTTATCGGCTATAATACGACGATTCTTGCTCATGAATATTTAATTAATGAATATCGGTTAGGAGAAGTCGTGATTGGAGACGAAGTATTGATTGGAGCCAATTCAACTATTCTCCCAGGACTGACAATTGGAAATGGATCGATTGTCTCTGCTGGTACACTAGTCCATAAAGATGTTCCCGAGGGAGCTTTTGTCGGAGGAAATCCAATGAAAATTATTTATACAAAAGAGGAAATGCTGAATCGGGAACAGCAAACTTCTTTATGAAAATAAGGACTTGCCATTCTATGTGGCAGGTCCTTTTTAATGTAATTTTGGGTATAGTGAAGTCAATTCATTCTTTATTTGGCCGATGAATTCGTCAATCGATATATTCTCTTCGTTAGTTGTAGTATTATACGTATTTTTTAATATTTGAAAAAACTTTTCCTGAGCTTCTTTATCCATTTTGAATTTGTCCTCCTACCCTTTTTTTATGGAGAGAGGGCTGCAAAAGCATGCAGCCCTCATTTTTAATTGTCTATTTCAGATTTAAGTAAATCAGCGATGAGTACATACCTTTCAGGTGCATTACCAATATATGAGAATGGGTAGCAGGTTGTTACAGTAAGTGTGGATTTAGGCTTGGGAACAATCACCGTACGGTCATCAGCATCGACGATACGGACCTTCCTCACTTTATAGGTAAACGTGCCAGCTTCTGTTTTGGTAATAAGCAAGTCACCTTTTCCAACTTCACCAAGTTTTCTGAAAATGGTATCTCGATGTCCAGATAAAACGGAATTATCCATCTCACCTGGTAGGACCGACTCAGCGAAATGGCCGACACCCTTTTCAAGTTCATCTTCATTCGTTCCATGGTAGATCGGAAGTGTTGCCTCAAGCTTTGGAATATAAAGCTCACCTATTAAATCACCTGTTTCCGGTCGTGTATCATATAGTTCATCCTCGTCCGGAGTATCAGCCTTTATTTCAGGGTGTTTAGCTGTTGCCTCAGTTGTTTCAGATTTATTCCATTTATATATGGCATATCCTTTTAACAGTGTATAAGCGTTCGTCGTTGTAAAATAAAAACCCACGATCAAAAAGCAAGCCGCAGTGGCAATCAACCATCTTTTTTTGTGCTTAGAATGCCTATTTTCGCTCATTTTACTTAACGAGTCTCGCTTTTCTAAATAATCCAAATGCAAAGGCTATCATGATTAAACCGATTAATGATCCGAATAGGTAATTTCCAGCTGTTTTAGGCAACACTCCGCCTTTTACAGTTTTATGTGTGGGTTTCTTCTTTATTTTTTTTACATCCACCACTTTAGATATTACCTCAGTAGACTGTTTTAGGTCATTACCGGTTTCTTTTACTAAATTGGAACCAATCATTTCACCTGTCAATTTAAAATCTAGTAAAAGGTTGCCGCTTAAATCATAGATTGAAACTAGTAAACTAGCATTCGTCAATTCATCAAGCTTGAATAATGCTTCAAGGGATAGGTTTGTGGTGACACCGTCCTGTATTAAGGCAAATTTGAATTGAATTTGTAGCAAGCTTTGCAAATCATTATAAATCGAAAGCAATTCCGCTACTTGTTCCGCAGACAATTCATCAATTGTTTCAAAATATTCGAATTGGTCCATCCTATCGGAAATCGCCATTAGACGATCTTCAAAAGCTGGGTCCTCGACGATGGGTAAAAGGTGGTTCATGAATCTTTCAAGCTCTTCGTCTGTAAGACCGATCTCAGTAAAGAGTCCATCCATTAAATCGAGCATCTCTTCCTCATCATATTCCATGTCTTCCTCATCATAATCCATTTCTAAATTAATTAGATCTTCAATGTCATAAATGAAGTGGAAGGTATCGATAATGGATTCTCCCTCTTCAAGTTCGCCGTATTCAATTAATAAGTCCGTAAGTTCTTCTTCGGTCATTTCATATTCATTAAGCAGATTATGTAAAGTCTCAGGAGTGACAGTAGGTCCTAACGTATCACGCAGCTCTGCTACCGATTCTAACTCATCTAATGTCAAGTCGTAGTATGCTAAATAATCTTCCAGTTCAACTTGTGTCATTCTTATTTCAGTCAGATATGCTTTCAGCTCATCCTGGTTAATCATAGTTGCGGCAAAGCTCTTTGTTCCGCTAAAACCAAGCGAAAAAAGAACGACACATGCAACAAAAAACGAAAAAATTCTCTTCAATCTCATTTCCCCCTAAAATAAAATAATACTAATCTCCTAAAAAGTATAAGACAGCCTAAACAAAAGGTATACATCAATAACAAAGATTGGTTGAAGATAGGTGTATAGGTCTAGGGAATAGGATCTAATCCTTTGCTTTTTATTCCAAAAACTTGCTGCTGTAAGATCAGTAACCGTTATTTATTTTGGGAAATAGGGTCAGGCACCTTTTTCTTGACGGGAGATGGGGCCAGGAGTAAACTATTAATAACTTCATCTTGTTACCATATTAGCGAACTAAAGTGATTTAATAGATTATTTCGAGTATTTATATGATTATGTTATTTTTTTTGATACTATTTTATATGTTAGCCCAGTGGGTTTTAAGTGTTTTATCTTGGAAAGATAATTGTATATACAAAAATGAATACTTGTAATGACATTGGTTTTTGCTTAAAGGCGGACCGATTGGAAATATATATATAAAGTAACCATTATTCAAAAGGATGTGCAGTCGTGACTAAGCCATTTATGTTTGAGAAACCGTTAGGCATGAGAGATACACTGCCGGTGCTGTATGAAACGAAAGCCTCGGTCCGAAATAAAATGAGTGATGAAATCAAGAAGTGGGGTTATCAATTTATTGAAACGCCTACTTTGGAATATTATGAAACAATTGGTGAAGCTTCGGCTATTTTGGATCAGCAGTTGTTTAAACTGCTTGATTCTCAGGGACATACGCTTGTACTTCGACCGGATATGACAGCCCCTATTGCACGGGTTGCGGCATCCAAACTGTTAAAACAGCAAATACCGCTTCGCCTTGCCTATTCAGCAAATGTGTACCGTGCTCAGCAGCGTGAAGGCGGCCGACCAGCAGAATTCGAACAGATTGGTATTGAATGTATCGGAAATAAGTCAATCTGTGCCGACGCTGAAATGATTGCGTTACTGGCAGATGTTTTAAAGGCATCCGGACTTCAGGAATTTAAGATTTCCATTGGTCATATCGGATTTTTACAGGAATTTTTCTTGAGCATTCTAGGTACGGAAAAAAGAGCCTCTGTATTAAGGAAGTTTTTATATGAGAAGAATTATGTAGGTTTTAGGGAGCATGTAAAATCACTGCCGCTTTCATCTATTGATAAACAAAGGCTCATCGAGTTTATTTCATTAAGAGGTAGTGAAGGCACGCTGACAAAAGCTTTGGATTTGGTTGAAAACAACAAAGGACAAGATTCTTTAGGTGAACTGAAGGAATTATCTGCGCAGTTGAAAGAATTTGGCGTGGCTCAATATGTGAGCTTTGATTTAACATTAGTCAGCCATATGAGCTATTACACAGGAACTTTATTTGAAGTGTATGCAGATCAAGTAGGTTCACCAATCGGTAATGGTGGCCGCTACGATAACCTGCTTGAAAAATTCGGCTGGAATGCTTCTGCTACGGGTTTTGCCATCCGTGTGGATCGTCTTGCTGAAGCACTTGGGGAACCTATGCAGCCTGTTGCGCCGGAATGTATTTTATTCACTCCCGAACGCAGAATGGAAGCACTTGATTTTGCAAAATCAAAACGATCTGAAGGAAAACGGGTGACGATTCAAGATATCACGGTCGTTCAAAATGTTGATGCGTTTACAAGAACGTTTTCGGAAGTGCATTTATTTGTGGGGAATGGAGGGAATGGAAAAGATGAATAATAGCTTTTTAACAATTGCGATGCCTAAAGGGAGAATCTTTGAAGAAGCGGCAGAGCTATTAAGAAAGGCCGGTTTCCGTCTACCTCCTGAGTTTGATGATTCCCGGAAATTAATTCTTGAAGTAGAAGAGGAGAATCTACGTTTCATTTTAGCTAAACCGATGGATGTTGTAACCTATGTGGAACACGGTGTAGCGGACATTGGAATTGCAGGTAAGGATGTTATGTTAGAGGAAGAACGAGATGTATATGAGTTACTTGATTTGAAAATCAGTGCCTGCTACTTAGCTGTTGCCGGTCTTCCTGGTACGAAAATTAGCGACATCGCGCCCGAAATAGCCAGTAAATATCCAAATGTGGCCTCTAGTTATTTCCGTGAACAGGGAGAGCAAGTCGAAATTATTAAATTGAACGGATCGATTGAGTTAGCTCCTTTAATTGGCTTAGCTGAACGAATTGTGGATATCGTTTCAACGGGACAGACGTTGAAGGAAAACGGTCTTGTTGAATATGCGAAAATTGCTGATGTGACTTCAAGGTTGGTGGCAAACCCTGTCAGCTACAGGATAAAAGAAGCAAGGATTACTGAAATTGTGGATCGCTTAGCAGAAATTATAGAATAGTAAAAGAATCGCTAATGAGGTGAGCGTATGAAAATTGAACGGTTAGCAGAAGGAATTTCACTGAAGCGCTCGGTTGATGCAGGTACGGCTGATCAACGAAAAGCGGTTCAGGATATTATTTATGATGTAAGAAAAAGCGGAAACGCCGCTTTATATAATTATACTGAGCGTTTTGATGGTGTAAGTCTTGAGGAATTACTCGTTTCCGAACAGGAAATTGAAGAAGCAACAGCAGCGTTAACAGTAGAGCAGCTTGCAATAATCCAAGAAGCGGCAGATAATATTCGATTGTTTCACGAGAAACAAATTCGCAATTCATGGATTACCACTGATGATACGGGAACAATGCTTGGACAAAAATTAACACCTCTTGATGCGGTTGGAGTGTATGTCCCAGGTGGCACAGCAGCATACCCTTCATCTGTACTGATGAACACAATGCCGGCTAAAGCTGCAGGGGTGGAACGAATCGTTATGGTATCTCCTCCAGGAAAAGATGGAAAATTGACGCCAGCGGTTTTAGCGGCAGCGAAAATTGCAGGAGTGACAGAGATCTATAAGGTTGGAGGCGCTCAGGCTATAGCGGCTCTTGCTTATGGGACAGAAACAATTGTGAAAGTTGATAAAATAGTAGGTCCAGGAAATATATATGTGGCGTTAGCAAAACGGGAAGTATTTGGGGACGTTGCCATCGATATGATTGCCGGGCCTAGCGAAATAGCCGTGTTAGCTGACGATTCGGCAATTGCTTCAGAAGTGGCAGCGGACTTGCTATCACAGGCAGAGCATGATGCACGTGCTTGCAGTGTTCTGGTGACGACTTCAATGGAGCTGGCTGAAGAAGTGTCAGCGGAAGTGAACAAGCAGGTAGCGTTACTTCCACGCCGTGATATTGCAGCTGCATCCATTAACGATTATGGACGAATTGTTGTATGCGAAAATATGGTGGAAGCTGTTGGTGCCATCAACGAACTGGCACCAGAGCATTTAGAAATTGTGACATATAATTCACTCGAAGTAATGGCTAAAATTCGCCATGCAGGGGCCATCTTTATTGGTCGCTTTAGTTCGGAGCCAGTCGGTGATTATTTTGCAGGCCCAAACCATGTGTTGCCTACTAATGGGACGGCCCGCTTTTCCAGCCCGCTGAATGTGGATGATTTCCAAAAAAAGTCCAGCATCATCATGTACAGCGAAACCGCCTTCCGTCAAAATGCGGAGAAAATCGCTGCCTTTGCCCGCATGGAAGGCCTCGAAGCTCATGCCCGCGCAATCGAATCTCGCGGTGCGAATAAACTTGGGAAATAAGGCCTGACCCCTGAAAATAATACGGAAAACATTGATATAAAAGTATTTGTAATGCATTTTTGCATCTGGGAAATGGGGTCTGACCCCAATGAGGAGGAGTTGTAATGGAGCGTTTTGCTAGTGTGGAGCGGAAGACGAATGAGACTGATATTAGCTTGAAGTTTGGTGTAGATGGGGAAGGGAATTCCTCAATTATGACGGGTGTTCCGTTTATGACGCATATGCTTGATTTGTTCACGAAGCACGGGAAGTTTGATTTGACCGTTGATGCGAAGGGCGATACAGAAGTCGATGATCATCATACAACTGAAGATATTGGTATTTGCTTAGGTCAAACATTATTGGAAGCTCTTGGAGACAAGCGTGGTATAAAGCGTTACGGAAATGCTTTCGTGCCTATGGATGAAGCACTTGCGCAGGTTGTCATCGATTTAAGTAATCGGCCGCATCTTGAGTTACGTGCAGAGTTTCCTTCACAAAAGGTTGGTACCTTCGATACTGAATTAGTGCACGAGTTCCTTTGGAAGTTTGCGCTTGAAGCCCGGATGAACCTTCATGTTGTCGTTCATTACGGTCACAACACGCATCATATGATTGAGGCGATATTTAAAGCGCTTGGGCGAGCATTGGACGAAGCTACTACCATTGATCCTCGGGTTAAAGGTATTCCTTCAACGAAAGGAATGTTGTAAATGATAGGAATCGTCGATTACGGAATGGGGAATTTATTCTCTGTCAGTAAAGGGCTGGAAAGACTTGGAGCTGACTCATTCATTTCCGATGATCCAGAAGAACTTTCTAAAGCGACAGGCATTATTCTTCCCGGTGTCGGTTCTTTCAGAGATGCTATGAGTCTGTTGGAAAAACAAAAGCTTGATGAATTCCTGAAAAAATACGTAGCCGGTGGAGGTTATTTATTAGGCATATGCTTGGGTATGCAGCTTCTCTTTGATGAAAGTGAGGAAAATGGACCAGCAAAAGGATTATCCCTCATCCCAGGTAAAGTAGTTCGTTTTACGGGGATGGATGCCAATGAGATGACTTATAAGGTGCCGCACATGGGCTGGAATCGTCTTGAATTTAAACATGTATCGCCAGTGATCGAAGGCCTTGAAGAGGAACACGTTTATTTCGTCCATTCTTATTACGCTGATACTGATGAGTCATACATTACCGCTTCAGCAACTTATGATGTGGAAGTACCGGCGATTGTTGGCAAAGGAAATGTATTTGGGATGCAGTTTCATCCGGAAAAAAGCGGCCAGATGGGCATGTCACTCTTGAAAAATTATTTGACATTAGTAGAAGGGAAGGGAGAAGCTTGAGCAACTTTACGATTTACCCAGCGATTGATATGCGTGGAGGCAAATGCGTTCGCTTAATCCAGGGAGACTACAATCAGGAAACGGTTTATGGCGATTCCCCCTTTGATATGGCTAAAGGTTTTGCGGACCAAGGAGCGGATTGGATACATATGGTCGATCTGGACGGAGCAAAAGAAGGCGTTCGTATCAACGATTCCTACGTTATTAAAGCAGCCAAAGAGTTAGGTGCCCGCGTCCAAATTGGTGGAGGCATTCGAACGGAGCAGGACATTGCTCATTATCTTGATAATGGTGTAGAGCGTGTAATTCTAGGTAGCTCGGCCGTTTCAGACCCGGAATTTACTAAAGATATGATCAGAAAATATGGAAACCATATCGCGATTGGCATTGATGCGAAGGATGGTAAGGTTGCCACTCATGGCTGGCTTCAAACGTCAGAAACACAGGCCATAGAGCTTGGGAAACTACTAGCTGATGCTGGCGCAGAGACATTTATCGTGACCGATATCGCAACAGACGGCATGCTTTCAGGGCCAAATGTGCACGGGATTGTGGCAATGGCGAAGGCAACTGGCAAAAATGTAATTGCTTCTGGCGGCATTAGTTCGCTCGAAGATCTAATCACCCTCAAGGAGTATGAAGCTCAAGGTGTTGCAGGGGCGATTATTGGCAAGGCGCTTTATACTAATCGCTTTACTGTAAAAGAAGCGGTAGAAAAGGTGCGTGGTTAAATGCTGACCAAAAGAATTATTCCTTGTCTGGATGTAAAAGACGGACGTGTGGTTAAGGGGATACAATTTGTTTCCTTAAGGGATGCCGGGGATCCAGTCGAGCTAGCTGCCTTTTACGACCAAGAAGGTGCTGATGAGCTTGTCTTTCTTGATATTTCTGCTTCACATGAAGGAAGGGAAACGATTGTTGACGTCGTTCAAGCGGTTGCAGGCAGTCTAGCAATCCCGTTTACAGTTGGCGGCGGTATTAATTCGCTAGCTGATATGAAGAAGATTTTACGTGCTGGTGCAGATAAAGTATCTTTAAATACAGCAGCTGTTTTACGACCTGACTTAATTAATGAAGGTTCCGATTATTTTGGTGCTCAATGTATCGTAATTGCTATTGATGCGCGATATGATGAAGAGCTTGGCTCATGGCGCGTTTATACCCATGGCGGACGAAAACCGACTGAATGGGAA
Organism: Peribacillus sp. P4_C12; assembly: GCF_056402095.1. Classification (NCBI taxonomy): domain Bacteria; kingdom Bacillati; phylum Bacillota; class Bacilli; order Caryophanales; family Bacillaceae; genus Peribacillus; species Peribacillus sp. P4_C12. The sequence goes on along the minus strand of NZ_JBFUIB010000054.1, from coordinate 1,904 downwards.
GTAATTGATTGGGCGAAGGAAGCGGTCACACGTGGTGCTGGTGAAATTTTATTGACAAGCATGGATTGTGACGGAGAAAAACAGGGCTTTAATATCGCATTAACAAAAGCAGTATCGGAAGCAGTTTCGGTTCCTGTTATTGCTTCTGGCGGCGCAGGTAATGCGGAACATTTCCAGGAAGCATTTGAAGAAGGAAAAGCGGACGCAGGGTTAGCAGCCTCAATTTTTCATTATAAAGAAACATCTGTTAAAGAAGTCAAAACGTTTCTCAAACAACAAGGAGTGGTTGTACGATGAATCTCGAAACTATTATATATGACGAAAAAGGTCTGGTTCCGGCGATTGTCCAAGATGCAGGAACTGGCGAAGTGCTGACACTTGCTTATATGAATAAAGAATCCTTGCAATTATCCATAGAAAAAGGAGAAACCGTGTTCTTCAGCCGTTCACGCAATGAGTTATGGCATAAAGGAGAAACGAGCGGAAATACGCAAAAAATCACAGAAATGAAGTATGACTGCGATCAGGATGCAATAGTCGTTCGTGTTGTTCCGGCAGGGCCGGCATGCCATACAGGTGCAACAAGCTGTTTCAGCGAAACGATTTACCAAAATAAAGAAGCGCAACAAGCGGTACAGACAAATGTGACTTTCTTGACGGAATTAGAGAAATTGATTGGAAAAAGAAAAACAGAAATGCCTGAAGGATCTTATACAACCTACCTATTCGATAAGGGCGTTGATAAAATCTTGAAAAAAGTAGGGGAAGAAGCTGCTGAAGTGATCATTGCTGCTAAAAACCGCGATGCTGAAGAACTTTCTATGGAAAGTGCAGACCTTCTATATCACTTATTTGTTCTTCTTCAAGAACAGGAATTGCCTTTCCAAGCAGTGCTTGATGTACTGAAGGCCAGACATTCTGATAAGGACGAACCTAAAGAAAATGAATAAATAAATAGTCAAATACCCTCCCAAATCCGGAGGGTATTTTTTCCTTATAAAGGTTTTTTTCTGAGTGTTTACGACGACAATCATCAACGAATCAAGGTAAAATTAAAGTCATGAGCCCGTAAGATTACCGGGTTCATGCCCTCAAGGCTGTCTAATTAAATAAAGTGTCTAACTTTTTGGGTTCACTTCATAATCATGGCTCTTTTTTACACCTGTGAAGGAAAACATTTATGAGAAAATGATGATTCAAAACCTGTGTATTTTGCCTGATAATTTCTAAATAAAAGTATCACAAATCCATTTTCCATTTTCTTGAATTGTTCGGCAAATATTCTTCAATATGTTATAATACTATGGTTAATCAACTTGTAGATGGAGGATTACATGAGTAAAGACTCTAAATTTGGCCAACAGGCAAAAATTCTAACCTTTCACCCGACAGGTGAGTATTATTTCACCAAGGGTCTAAAAGCATATCATAGACGAGAACTACCTAAATCAAAAAAATACTTGGAACGTGCGCTGGAACTTGAACCGTCAGAACCGATGATAGCCTGTCAATTGGCAATCACCTGCTCAGAGATCGGCGAATATAATTATTCAAATAACCTCCTGGAAAATATCTTGGATGTGATGGATCCATATATGTCGGAATGCCATTACTTCCTGGCGAATAATTATGCCCATTTAGGCATGTTCAAGGAGGCTTACCGCCACGCGAGTGCATACCTGGATAAAGAAGAAGACGGAGAGTTCAGCGATGATGCAGAGGATCTTCTTGAACTTATTACCTTCGAGTCGGATGAATCCGAAGAAAATCTCTTTAAGCATGATGGACTAATTTCCAAGCAGGAAAAGGCTCGTGAGTATTTAGAATCGGGGAATTTCCCTAAGGCAATTGAAGTACTAAAAGAAACGATTGCCGAATACCAGGATTATTGGTCGGCTTATAAT
>NZ_JBFUIB010000053.1:0-18330 GCF_056402095.1 Peribacillus sp. P4_C12 | reverse complement strand
ACGCACCCGTTAGTTGAATAAGGTCTTCTATCTTTTTACTTGGTCTATATTTGCTTTTAGATACCACATTGGAACTTCCATCAAGTCCCCTTCATCTTCCTCGTGACCTGTAAATAAGACCTCAAATACAATTGACTCATCTTTAATTTCAATTACTTTGACCCAGATTTCTTCAAACTTTAAAGTTTCACCTAATATAAAGTCCATCTGATAATAAGCTCTCCTTTTATACCATCTATATTTTCATTTTTCTCCTACTTCTTTAAGTAACCTGATCCGTTAGTTGTATAAAAAGAGCTGAAATCGATAGCTGGTGGATCTTCAAAAAAAGCTACCCGTTAGCCATCCATGAAGCGCAAAAATCAGCGCTTCACCACAGAGAATGAAAATTGGTTTCTAGGTCGATAATGTTTTAATGGCTGGCGAAGAAGGTCGTTGAAYTATGGTGCCTTTGAGCCCATCCGTTAGTCTGACTCCGACGACCACGGTGTACCACCGACTGTCGCGCCCTTTATGGGTAGCAYTCATGGGAGATTAATCCTTTTTTGGTCGTCGCGCTAGCCTCTACTTAATTTGCTATAATTGGAGGTTTTTGWTTAACGATTTACCAAACTCAATCAGATCACTCATAAGGCTCAKCCTTTTTTAAAAAGCGTTTTTACTGGGTCTATTTTGTTGTGGTTTTTTCTGGATTTTGAGCTTTTTTAATTTTCATGGGAGTTCAATAACAATTGAGTTAATAAATATATCTAAAAGTCTCATATTTTCCATACTTGATAACAGTTTCAAATTCTTCTTCACCGTTTTTATCTTTTAGCAAAGCGTCCATCTTATCATCTTTAATATTGTAATGTCTCTTATTCAGAAAGCCTACACTTCGGATTGTTGGATGGTCTAAAATTGGTGATAAGTCACCATCTAATACATTAGTATCAACAAATCTAAAGTCAATTAGGTTAGGAAATTGATTTAAAAAATTCAAATTCTCAAGATTACCGCAAGAATTAAGGCACAGAACCCGAAGATTTTTCAGAGAGAATAATTCTTTATTTGGTACAAATTTCTTTGATTGATTAATATGTAAATGTTCTATCGTATCGGCTAATCCAGACAAACCAAAATCATTTTGTAATTTAGTACAATAATGTAATTCTAAACGCTTTAATTTATTCATTTTTTCTATCCCAAGGAAATCTTGTATATTGGACCAGTTTAATTCTAGATAGAGGAGATTTTCAGGAATACCAACAAAGTTGCCCAGCTTATTCTTTTTATGATGCCAAAGAGTTAAATACTCAATGTTTTCAAGCTGCATCTCATTAAATTTATCTTCTTTTAAATTGAAGTAAGCCTGAAGATTATCTGGTATTTGTTCAAACCAAATCGTATTATTTCTCCAGTTATCCATTTTGAATCGCCCCTATATTCGCCATTATTTTTTTTATCTTATCATTTGGACTTATTAAACCAAATTGATCCTTTAGTTGCAAAACAAAAAGGTTGCTTCAGCAACCTCCCTTATTGAACTAAAGCACCCGTTACTTTAAGTACAATACTTCACAAAGTAATGAATAATACTCATCAAAAAATACTGTAACCATTCCTCTCTCACAGTTGAAGGTTTTATGGCTTTCTTTATAACTACCTCAACAAATTGTTGTTTTCGTTAAACGGATCATGGGATTCCTTTTATGTAAGTCACCAACTATTTTCCACAAGTTACCCTTCATTTTTCTTCCACTTACTGGAATTATGGAGACTTGAAAGGAATTTCAACATAAAATGTGATTAGAAAGTCAATGAGAGGATTTTAGGTGAAAAGAGGTGTCTGAAATTTGAAACTTTTCCTTAATATTGACAAAGCATTTAAAGAAACGAGAGTTACCATCGAAGGTCCTGAGTTGGATGAAAATATACAGGAACTAATTGACTGCATCTATGGAAGGGAGCAACAATTCTTGATTGGAAAAAAGGGAGAAATGCAACATATTCTCAAACCGGATGACATCCACTATTATCATACTGAAAACGATCATATTATCGCCGTAACAGAAACAGATTCTTTTATTTTAAAAGAGAAATTATATGAGCTCGAGTCCATGCTCCCTTCTAAAAAATTTATCCGTCTGTCTAAATCGGTTATCGCCAATTTGAATCAATTGAGCCGTTTTGAAGCATTATTCAATGGTACACTCTGCGTTTACTTCAAATCAGGAAAGAAAGAATATGTGTCTCGTACCTATGTCCCTGCGATTAAAGAAGCTCTAAAATTGAATAGGAGGTAAGTAGAATGAAAACATTTATTATCCGTAGTTTCATAGGTATTTTCTTCGGAGGCTTTATTGCGGTTTTAATCACCAATTTGAATATCCTTTTCGGCGGCTTCGACATGATAGATGGACCATTATTTTTGAAAAACTCCATAGGTTCTGTTCTCTGCGGCTGGCTTTTTACAGTCAGTCCTTTGTACTTTGAAAACAGGAATTTGAAACTTTCCCAGCAGACCATTCTTCATTTTTTAACCGTCACGATCCTATACCTCATCTTGGCACTCACGATCGGATGGATCCCATTTAATATCACAAATATTTTGTTAACATTCTTAATTTCCATTGTCGTCTATACGATCTTTTGGGTTGCATTTTATCTTTACTTCAAAAATCAAGCACGGAAATTAAATGATGATTTAAAGAAACTATGAGAATTGATGTTTATGAGGTACTGGGCTTTGGGCTAGCAAGGATATCCCAATTTAAAATAAAAAAATCTTCCGCCTTGGAAGATTTTTTGTTTGATTTTCCATACAGAAATATTGTGCTTATTAAAGTAAACTGCCCCTTTAGTTGCATAACAAAAAGGTTGCTTCAGCAACCTTCCTTAATGAACTAAAGCACCCGTTAGTTCCATAGGAAATTACTTAATTAATCGAGATTGTTTTCATTCAGTTATGAAATATTTCAGAACAATTTAGTCAGTTCGGAGATATTCAATAGCATGATAAAAAAAGCGACAATGCACAATACAGCTGCAGGCACAGCTTTGCTAAATGGGTCTTTCACCCTTATATGTGCTACGGCTGCACCTATCATAATAATTCCAATCCAGATACCGCTTAATGATGCAACACCCGGATACCAAATACCTATAATCAATCCGATTACACCAACTATTTGCGCTAACCCTGTTACTACCCGGAACTCTTTTTTTAATTTAAGATGCTCAAAAGATTCTACTTGCATTTTAGTCCCTAAAATCTTTCCGAAACCAGTCATTAAAAACACAAAACCTAATAATAATTGAAGTACAATTGATAATGTAATAATTACCACTCCTTATTGTTATGTGAATAACAGCAATTAATCGAGACCGTTCTTTAACAGGATATTCGGTTTTCAGGATAGTTTAAGAAGGGGGCCTACCAACAAAACGCGGAGAACATACGCTAAGACATTTTATGGAATTGAAAAGACAATTTTTAATCAAGTTGTACCGGATTGCCAAAACTAAATATCCCCCACTCTATCTACCATTTTAATCGAAAGATAAGCACTAACTACTCCTAGTAGACATAGCCATGCGTTCACAATATCAGCATTAAGATTGACATTCAGAAGATAGGAGAAATTTTGAAATTGCATAAGAAATATTGCACAAATAACTGTTGGTATCGTTGCTCTTTTCCAAAAACCAAAGAAAAAGATTGGGATTAAACTTATAAGTGTAACAATTAAAGAATGAACAAACATCTTACTAAAATATGTTGTAATATCTGCTACAGTTGGTTGCCCATTAATAATATGAAATGCCTGATCAAGTAAAAAGGTTGTCATACCCGCCAACAAAAAGGATACCAGCGTACAAAGGAAAACAAAAAGTGAGATAAAAAGAACCTTTGCCATAACCAATTTTTCCCGACTTATTGGATATCCGAATGAAAGAGATATTGTTTTATTTTTATATTCATCGATTACAACCTGATTAATAAGTGATGCTCCAAAAAGAACAAATCCCATTTGCATCGACATCATTAGCTGGATGATGGTTGAATAACTTTGACCAAATTCTGCACTGACCATTTTAATAAAAAACATTGGCAAGAACATCAGAATACCCCAATATATAATCAGCTCACTAATGATCATTTTTTGCTTTAACTTTCTCCACTCCAACTCCATCAATTTAACCAACTTTTCCACCTCCATGAATTTGTTGATAAAAATAGTCTTCCAAAGTACTTGTATGCTTTTGTATTTCCTCGATATCGACATCATGCAAAATTAGTGTTTTCGATATTTCACTTTGCGGCAAAGTAAGATCATATATACGAATCTTATTATCCTGCACAATTTTCATATTGGAAATTTGAAGATCATGCTCTAGTAAATAGACTGATTTCTCCACATCTTTAGTGACAATTTCAATATAGTCTGTGCGTTGCTTACTAATATCTGCTAATTTCACTTCATTCACGAGCTTTCCATCCTTAATGACCCCGATTCTGTCAGCTACTTGTTCAATTTCCCCTAAAATGTGACTGGATAGAAGAAAAGTAATCCCATATTCCCTGTTTAACATTCGAATTAAATCCCTCATATCTTTTATGCCAATTGGATCAAGGCCATTTGTAGGTTCATCTAATATTATCAGTTCAGGCTTTGTTATGATTGCTCTTACAATCCCAAGACGCTGCTTCATCCCAAGCGAAAAATCCCTCACAATTTTATCTTCAATCCCAGTTAGATGAACCATATCCAAAGCTTGCGTAATTGCTTTTTTATCATAAAAACCTAAATATTCACAGTGAAGCTGAAGATTCTCCATCGCTGTTAAATGCTCGAAAAAGATTGGATATTCAATAATACTCCCGACTCGTTTCAAACCAGACTTCGTGGTTTCTGTAAGCTTCTGACCAAACAACGCTATCTCTCCTGTAGTAGGACTTATTAATCCTGTGAGCATTTTCATTATCGTTGTTTTCCCGGCACCATTTCGCCCGAGAAAACCATATATTTCACCTTTTTTTATATGAAGATTTACATTAGATACGAGCATTTTACCTTTTACAATTTTCGTTAATCCATTTGTTCGAACTACGTAATCCATCATTTTGACCTCCTTTATTACTTCTACTTCTATCATAAGCAGAGAAAGTATCTTTTTTCTTTCTCATTCCTTACATGTTTCTTAAGTTTGGATATTTTACAGCGAGCTGCTTTCGCTAGACACCAAAACATCTTAAAAAAATTTATACTTTCTTAAAAATAAAAAGCAAAAAAGAGCCGTTCCAACAGAACACCTCTTTCGAGAAGTCTTAATATGTAATTTGTTTGAAAATACAAGTGAAGGTCGTTTTTTCAAAGGGTTTGCTACTTAGGTGAATCGAACCCTTCATTGCTTCTGTTAAGCGTTTCGTAATGCTTAGACCTAGGCCACTTCCTTGAAATTGTGGATTTCTAGCATCATCTAATGTATATAGCCTGTCAAACACCCGATCTTGATGCACCTTTGCAATCCCTTTTCCTTTATCCCAAATCTCTACAGCAATAGCTCCCCCATCTTCTCGAAGTGTTAAACCAAATACTCCCCCATCACTTCCATACCGAATAGAATTCGAGATTAGATTGCTAAGTATTCGATTTAAAGCATTCTCATTACCGAGGATGTAAAAATTATGCTCTGGAATTTCAATCTCTACCTGAAGACCTTTTGATAGGAGCAAATCATAAAATTCCAACACGTTCTTCCTACAAATCTCATTGAGAGATACCTTACTTAATGGAATCACATAATCATTGGATTCTATTTTAACAAGGTCAAAAAATTGATTAAGTAAAGCGATTAGGCCCAAAACTTTTTCATGAAGGCGTAAAATGGCCATTTCCTTCTCTTCCTCATTTAACTTTTCATCAAGCTTCAATTTTTCCACATAGCCTAAAATAACAGTTAGTGGTGTTTTCAAATCATGTGACATGTTGGATATCATTTTCCTTAAGCTATCTTTTGTTTTTGCGTAATCCGCAAATACCTTTTGGTTGTAATCCAAAAGACGGTTGATTTGAATGAGTAAAAGCTGAATGGAATGCTGGTCTGTTTGTAGTAACATTTTTTCAGCTTTCTTGTGTTCTATTATATCTGTTAATTTTCCACTTATTTCATTTAAGTTTTTATTTATTCTTTTACGGGAAAAATATTGCAATCCATACATAACAACTAAAATGATAATAATAACACTTAGGGCAATCATCATGAACTATTCACCTAATTTATATCCGATTCCCCAAATTGTTCGAATATACTGTGGGTTAGACGGATCCTCTTCAATTTTTTCCCGAAGCCTTCTTATATGAACATTTATCACATTTTCATTCCCGTAATAATCATCTTCCCAAATAAAATGGTATATTTGTTCCTTTGTAAACACTCTACTCTGATTTGTCATAAACAGCTTTAAAATATGGAATTCCTTGGATGTAAGCTGCACATTCTTATCTTTAATTTGTACAGAAAAGGTATGCAAGTCGAGGGATAGTTCCTTAAAATGAATAGTATCGGAAGTGGATTGATTCTCAGTAGGAATATATTGCGTTGCCCTACGAATAGCAGCATGTACTCTGGCTGTTAGTTCAATCATTGAAATAGGTTTGCTTATATAATCATCTGCACCAAAACCGAGACCCAACGCTTTGTCTAAGTCACTCCCTTTTGCTGAAATGATCAATACAGGAATTAAGCTTTTTCCTCTTATTCGTTTTAAAAAATCCATACCACTTAACTTAGGAAGCATTAAATCAAGCAAGATTAAATCGAGTTCTTCTTTATCAAAAAGAGATACTGCTTCCTCTCCATCGAATGCGGTAAGTACTGTAAAATTCTCCTGGTCCAAATAATCTGTTATCAATTTACTAATTTCCCTGTCGTCTTCCACAAGCAGAATACGCTTTTGCATACTTCCACATCCATTCATTTGTTTTAACAATGCAAATTAATCTCATATCTTTTTTATCTATTACTTTATTTCTATACTTTGAACATAATTCCTTCCTCAACTAAATGGCCCTTTAACGGAACAACTCTATTGTCACTCAACAGTTTCTTAATCCATCTTTCAATTCAGATGTTCTTTTCCATTTCACTATAAAAAAACACCCCTTTAGAAAAAACCATATCCAAAGAGGTAAAACGGTGCAACTTTATTTCAAATCCACACGGGCTAGAGAAATGTTGATTTTTGAACAAATAAAAGAGACCACTTATTGTGGTCTTCCTTTATGCCCTATGGAACTAACGCAGCCGTTAGTTTAAGTACAATATTTCACAAAGAAAAAAGAACTTTCATTTAATGAAGGCCCTTTTTTGTGGCTTAGAGTAAAGGTTCGAGTTTCTTTAATAACACGCTTAGTTTTTTACACATTTGATAGGATCAATTCTGATGGATTCCCAGTTTCCTTCAGAATCCTTTTTATATTGAGAAATTAATACATCTGTATCATTTGTTAATTGATAAAAGATAAACCGATAATCGGCTCCATCCGTACCAATATAATCAATGGTTTTGACGAAACCGTCTTGTTTAGTAGGCAGCTGTTTTTTAATTAACTTGCACCAGTTTCCATACATAATACCAACGACTGCTTCCGCATCATGCTGCCAGAGATGATAGGGTGCACATAGGAAGTCCTCTCCGTACAATTTCATCTGGTCAATTTTATACAGGTTTTGAACTTTTTTTAATTGGACATAGCCGTAATAATAAGCAAAATAGGTGACTCCTTTTGATGAACCTTCGATGCTTTCTAGCTCAATGAAATAAGGAACAATGCCTTTTTCATCAGGAAGTCTGTTCATCTTTATTAAATTTAGATGTCCAATTCCAGCAAACGATTGAAGATATTCATTATAGGAAACCCTTTTGTGATAGTCTTTAGTAAAAAAGTTATAAGCAATTGGATAGGGCAACTTTGCCATCCCCACAGTTCCGCACCCACCCAACTGGTTTTGAGTGAGGTTATCTGCCTCTCTTAAAATACTAAAGTAGTTTAAAACAGTTTCATCAGGAGTCCGAGTTAATGTTGCAGGGAGTTTAATTTCTTTGTAGTTTTTTTCATAATAGGGATCAAAAAATTGGATGTTCTTGACAAGGGTATTTTTAATAGGGAGGCGGGAAGGACGAAAGTATTTTTCGGCATCTCTGGTACTTATTAACGAAGTTTGGTTTCGTTCAACTGGTTGGCCAAATATTTGCGGTTCGTATTGAGATCCCATAACGAGAGTCAATTTTTTTCTGGGATAATGATTGAACGTCCGATTTATCCATTTTGTAAAGTGTTTCAATTAGACTCCCCCTCCTACAAAAAAGTATTATTCTAATTTATGTTGAGGAATAAAGGTTTATAATCTTCAACTAACCTGCCCCGATAGCTCCATAAAGAAAAGCTGCCTTAAAGACAGCTCCTATCTTCAGCTAACGCACCTGTTAGTTCATTAAGAAAAGCGATTCTTATTAAAGAATCGCGCCCGATTGTGGAAGATTAAAAGCTGTTTAAGGGTTCCCCACTTATTGAAACATTAACACTTCATAGGTGGCTAATGGAGAAGCTTAATAAGAACATTAAAAACTATGTTACAATTAACAATGTTGGGTAAAAATGCTAATATTTTAGGGGATGATTTTTTGAAAAAAATATCAATGTTATTCATTTTATTCGGTATGTTATTTTTAGTAGCATGTACATCAAATAAAACCAATAACGAAATGGAAAGCTCTGATAATAATGTCACATCTAAAGGTAGTCCAAATAATTTAATTTCCTACTATGAAACAATCAAATTAGAAAATGCCATTGAATCTTCTTTTAACAAAAATGTGTTTAAGAAAAAAGGGCATCCAAATGGCTATGATTTAACCCTTTCTCGAGAAAAGAAAGAAGTCATTCTCGTGATTATACCTTATTCCAAGAAAAATTTTAATTATTTAAAAAACGATCTTCAAAGTAATATTGAAGAAGTATTGAAAACAAAAAAGTATAGGGATTATAAAGTAAAAGTTCTTGCTTATTGGAATGATACCAATCAGACAGAAAGACAAAAACGAGAGGAAAAAATTATTCAGGAAGTAGCAAATGAAATGAAGAAGATCGATAAAATTGATGTTTTGTTGACAGGAACTTCATATTCAGCCACTGACGGACGCATTGTACAATTGGACTTAATGTTCTATAGAAACGATAAAGAAGTTATTGAGCCAAATGAGGTTAACAATTTTCATAAAGAATTTCTTAAGTTAGCTCAAGAAAAAGGATTCAATGTTAAGGATATTCCAATACGTTTTAAATCAAATTTAAAACGAGATTGGAAAATGAAAGTTATGCCATCAATAGATCAAGGGTTGAAAGAAATAAAGGATCTCAAAGTTACATCTACAACTATAATAGATGATCAGAATCCCATTATTATTAATACTTCCATAGACAGTACAGATAAAAAAGCTAAAGAAATAGGAAAACGTATTGAAGAACTCACAAATGAATTTTTTCAATATAAACAAATAAAAAAATCATTTCCTGGCCCTTATGAAATTCATGTTCTAAGTAAAGACAATAAGAAAATAAATTAAGCAATAAAAAAAGGATCTTCCAATCAAAGATCCTTTTTTATTGTATATAAGATTTATTAAGTAAACTAGCTTGCTGCTAATTGCTATGTTCCTCAACAATCTTGCCCTTTAATGGAATAATATGAATGACGTTTTTATGTATGATACTTTGGCCACATTTATAAATAACATAGTTCATTCCATTTTGGGCAAAGTATCTGTAACTAAAAACAAGGAGGTAGTCATGTTTAAGAAAACGATACTTGCTATATCTACATTATTTCTTTTGAACATAGTCGCACCAACACTAGAGACAAAAGCTTTAACATTTGATAAATTGCCAACCAAACAAACATCGAAACAATGGTCGGTTCAAGTAGATAAAGCCGATCAAGGTAAGGGGTTAGTAAAACCCGAAAAGGGAAAATTTCATACTTACTCTTTAGAGGTTGATAACATTGGTAAGGATATATTGTCTGCGGAAATTTATATGTTTAGAAATGAACCTAACTCTAAAACGAAGTTTTCACTTTTTAGTTGTCCTGATGAAAAGGAATGCAATAAAGAACACTTTGAAAGAGCGATTTCTTTAGCAAAACAAATGAATGATGGGTATCCTTATAGATTTAGCAATTTCCTTTTGGCTGAAAAAGCTACGGAAATCGAAGTGGAAATAATTTGGACTCAAAAGGGGATGGAAGGCAGACCTTTAAAAGAAACATTTACATTCACTGCTGAATAACAAAAAAACAAAAAGACCGAAATAATCGGTCTTTTTGTTGAACTAACGCACCCTATAGTTTAAGTAGAAACCTTCACATTCTCTTATGTGTATCATAAAAAAGGATGGAACCAATGCGATCCCATCCTAAAAATCTCTATTGTTTGTGTTTCTTTTACTCGTGTTGTTTATGCTTCTCTTCCTCTTTTTTGTGTTTCTCTTCCTCTTTTTTGTGTTTCTTTTCCTCTTGTTTTTTATGCCTCTCTTCCTCTTTTTTGTGTTTCTTTTCCTCTTGTTTTTTATGCTTCTCTTCCTCTTGTTTATGTTTTTTATCCTCTTTATTTCCACCAATATCAAATGGGTTATCTTTATTATTTTTTGTAACTGGTGGAGCTTCTTCAGGATTTGCACCTTTAATGAACAGTTCATTATTCACCTGGTATACATCACTAGGCTGCTGGAATCTACTTTGGTCTGTTCCAAACGCTTCCAGCATGGCCTTAAACATTTGGTGCGAGATTTTAGTTGTATTTCCATCCATATAATTACCTGGACCATTTTTAGTATATCCAGTCCAAACCGCCATAGTGTATTCCGGTGTATAACCAGCGAACCAGCTATCATTTACCGCACCGGATGGATATCCATATTGTGCTCTGGTTTTACTGTCAAAATTGGTTGTGCCAGTTTTTCCAGCCACATCTAGTCCAAGGACATTTGCTGTTTTTCCTGTACCAGATTTTACGACTGTCCGTAACATATCCGTCACCAAATAAGCTGTGTAATCATGCATAACACGTTTTTGCTTTGGAGTTAAATTAACAACTCTGCCATCAGGATAGACAACTTTACGAACAAAATGTGGTGTATTGTATTCACCGTTATTTCCAAAAGCACTATATGCCCCTGCCAACTCTAATGGATTAACCGTATTACTTCCAATCGCATATGATTCGTACACCTTATTATTATTAAAAGTAATACCCAGATTTTCTGCAAAGTTTTGTGCTTTATCCATCCCTACTTCTTGAAGGGTAAGGAGTGCTGGAATATTGTATGACCATTGAAGTGCTGTTCTAATCGATAACGTTCCGTGATATTGATGATCCCAGTTAGAAATAGACTGACCATTTGAGTAGGATATCTCATGATCATTAATTTGGTGTGCTGTAGACCATTTTAAATTTTCAATAGCCGGACCATAATCAAAGACTGGCTTGAAAGTAGATCCTGGTTGACGTTTAATATCAACCGCAAAGTTGTTGCCTCGGAAGGAAGCTTTATATTGGTTTCGACCACTTCCAATAGCTCGAACTTCTCCTGTTTTTGTATCTAAAAATACGAAGGCTCCTTGAAAATTGTCATTTGGATAAGAAATAATCGTATCGGTGTTCATTATTTTGTCCGCAAAGGTCTGAGCTTTTGGATCTAGCGTCGTATAAATAGATAATCCATCCGAACTGATATCTACATTTTTCAGCTTTCTTTCAACTTCTTTTACAACAGCGTCCAAAAACGCCTCGTACGGCATTCCTTGCTGTTTCGTTTTTGGAACAAGTCCTGCTGTAACTGGAACCTTCTTTGCATCCTCCAATTGCTTTTTCGTAATATACCCTTGTTTATACATAGCTTCTAAAACAATATTACGACGATTTGTTGCAGCTTTCACATGTTCGGGTTCAGTGGGATCGTAATAACTTGGACTCTGTGGGAGCCCCGCCAACATAGCGGCCTCCGGAAGCGTTAATTTATCTAGATGATCGGCATCGATTCCGTAGTAATTTTTGGCTGCAGCTGCTACACCATATGTCCCGTCTCCAAGGTAGATCTTATTTAAATACATCATTAAGATTTGATGTTTGGAATACTTTTGCTCAAGCTGATAGGCCAAGCTCCATTCCTGTACCTTTCGCTTTATTGTTTTCTGAGGTGACAAAAAGGAGTTTTTAATGACCTGCTGTGTAATCGTACTTCCGCCTTGAGATCCGAAATCCCCTTTTAGGTTTTTGAAGATTGCTCTCGAAGTTCCTTTTATATCAATGCCATTGTGTTCATAAAAATGTGCATCCTCCGTGGCAATGAAAGCATGTTCCAACATTTTTGGAACTTGAGAATACTTAATTTTTGTCCGCTTTTCTTTACCATATTCGTAAAGGAAATTCCCGTTCTTATCGTATAATTTGGTAGAAAGAGGATCGACTAGTTTAGAAGCATCTATTTTAGGTGCATCCTTAATCATTGCTGCAAACGTAACTGCCCCTATTCCCATTGAAACAACACCTAACAGTAAACACCAAAGTAAAACTTTATTCAAGAAAGACCTTCTTTTAGGGGGATTTTTACCTTTTTTTTGATCTTGTTTTGTTTTTTCCACTTGTTTTCGTTCCTGACGAGAACGATACGTTTCTGACATTAATCTTCTCTCCCATATTCAAGTTATTCAACAAAATTGAAGAAAACTATGCAAAGTAATAACCTTTTATTTACTCACTAGTCATTGATGATCAGTATGGTATTTAAAACAATGCTTTTCATGCAAAATCTGTGATTTATTTTCAGTAATGTCGCATAAGACATCTAGTGAACAAATAAAAAAAGACAGTGTACCACACTGCCTCTTTTTTTATGGGTTAAAGAAAACAAAGAATTATTTAATCTTATCTAGTGAAATTATTCTATGTTTTAATTCTGAATTCATATCTAAAACACCTATCACAATTTGATTATCTTCCGTCAATGTTATGTATCTGAAATAATCATCATCAGAAATCAACAAATCGGTGTCATTCGTCGTTTTTTCCATTTTGGCAAATACATCTACTGTGTACTCAAGGTGAAAAAAATCATCGAATCCCTTGCTTGAGCTACCTACCCAGGTATACAGAAAATCTTTCAGTGTGATTTGTTCAATCACCGATAATTGCTTCTTGAATTTTAACTTATCTACTGTTACGCTTACCATCTTTCTTCACTCCTTAACGAGTATTAATTATATACAATGAAGTCTCCTCCAACAATGCTATTTGTATAACAATCCGTTTACAGTTTAGTTACTATAGGGGTATCGCTATCAAGCTAAGAAAAAGGATTATCCCCAAAACGAAAAAATATGCTATTCTTTGAAAATGCTGCTGAAAAGAAAATTCCCTATCATTTATAAATTTTAGAGAATAGGCATTTAAATAAATTAGGAGGAAGAAGCCGTTGAAGACTAGTATCATCATTATCGATGACCATCAGCTTTTCCGTGAAGGCGTTAAGCGTATATTAGATTTTGAATCATCCTTTGATGTTGTTGCCGAAGGCGATGACGGAAGCGAGGCTATGGATCTTGTTAAAACACACAAACCAGATGTCGTTATCCTGGATATCAACATGCAGAATATGAACGGTGTCGAAGCAACTAAAATGCTTGTAAACCGTTACCCTGAAACGAAAGTCATCATTTTATCGATTCATGATGATGAAAACTATGTACAGCATGCATTGAAAACAGGAGCACAGGGTTATCTGTTGAAAGAAATGGACGCAGATGCGYTAATTGATGCTGTTCGTGTAGTCGCAGAAGGTAGCTCATACCTTCATCCGAAGGTGACACATAATCTAGTCAAAGAATATCGCCGTTTAGCTGCTGATCGTGATTCAGTGCATGCTGCAGAGATCAGAAGACCGCTTCACCTATTGACTCGACGCGAGTGTGAAGTTCTTCAAATTTTAGCATACGGAAAAAGCAACCGTGCCATCGGCGAAACTTTATACATCAGTGAAAAAACAGTAAAAAACCATGTGACTAACATTCTTCAAAAAATGAATGTAAACGACCGTACACAAGCTGTTGTTCTAGCTATTAAAAACGGATGGGTAGAAGTGAAATAATTTCAACTTATGTTAAGTCCGGCTCTTCAGTTTTCGCAATGCGTGCTGAAGAGGCGGGCTTTTCTCACGAAACGAGCCTTAGAAACAAGAACTAGCAAAATATATAGAATACTATAATCACATACGAATCAAGGCAAAATTAAAAGGCATGAGCCCGGTACAATACCGAGCTCATGCCCAACGGGCTGCCTAACGAAATAACCTGTCTAACTTTATGGGGTCAGTTCAATGTTAAGGAATCGACTATTCGGTCGATAAAAAAAGAAGCTCTTCGAAGCTTCTTTTTTTATTGTTTCTGATGATGATTTAACATAGCAACCCCCTTTTTAAAATAAATCTGAATATTTTATTAATTGTAACAAATTCTTCGTCATATAATAAATTGATTAATACCGACTAGTTGGTATTAAAACTTATTTTAAAGGAGAAGAAAAAAATGACATTATCTCAAGGGATTATAAAGAAATGGCTATTACTGTTTGTTTTATGCTTTTCAATGATATTTGCAATTACACCAATAAATAAAGCATCTGCCCTATCTTATGATTATTCAAACCCTTACTCAACAGGTTGTGCATATAAAAGTCCAATCACCTATGAAACAAAATATATCTATAGTAGAAACGGCGTGAAAATTGGATATGTACAGCTAAAAGGAAGTGCCTATTGTCATACGGCTTGGGGTTACGTAAAGTTTTATTCTGCTGCTCCGTACGATAATTATGCCAAAGCAATCGTAAATAGTTACACCAATGGCACTACTCGGAGAACATTTACTAATTGTGCTTCTTCCGGTGGAAACGGGATGGTAATGAAAGGTCAAACCTCTTGTTATACCCCTCAATTATGGGATAAAGACCCGTATAAAGCTTCGGCCGAAGTGTGGATTTATACATCAGATGGTTGGGGTACCCAAAATGCGATTACCGGCCGTCACTAAATATCTGAGTTTAGACTAACAGGGAAGTTTAGTTCACAAGCAGCAAAAAGGATCTTTAATCGAAGATCCTTTTTCTCTGCCGATTTTCGGGGGGCCGGAAACTCTACCCCTTCTAGAACTAACGCACCTATTAGTTTAAGTACACTATTTCACAATTTCCTTGTTACTCATTAAACTATCTATCATTGGCTTTTGCGGGAACTAAAAGAAATATACCAAATATTATTTTTATTAAACCATCAATATATCCAAAATAATCAAAGCTTATATTCGAATTAAATATGCCTATAAACACATTTAATATCAATAAAATAGAAAGAATTATTAACTGTTTTCCGTAGACAAATGTAGAAGTTATAAAATGAATTGCCGTTGCTAACAACGCTCCAAACCAAGTCATTCTAAAATCATCCATCATAATATATTTACCAGAAAATAAAAATATAAGTACAAACATCATTAGGATAGATATCGTGTTTATATTTGATTGGAATTTTGAATTTGGTCCATAGGATAGATGTTTTTTAATAAATGTCATACGGAAAATAACTATTTTTCCCACGATAAAACCTAATGTAAATATTATTGGGTTTATCATAAACTTTCCACCGAAAATAGTGCCTATTATAACTATTAGTCCAATCCAAATAAGCCATATTCCAAATACACGTTTATTAGGAAATTTTATATTTTTCTCCTTCAACATAATCCATTCCCCCCTATACACTAAAATTAATATGTTTAATATACTTATTATGAATTCGATTAAGAAATTAATGTTCGTTCTTATTTTCCCACTAGGTATAATACTTACGTTTGTTGTCCGAAATATGTTTCAAAATTTCGGGTGATTCTTCAACAATCCTGCCCCGTTAGTGCCATAAGAAAAAGGCTGCCTCAGCAACCTATCTTATTGAAGTAAAGCACCCGTTAGTTGCATTAGAACCCTATTGAACTTCAATGACAAACACATAACTTGAATCTCCTTTTTCCCATCTTGCGAAAATATCGTATACATATACACCTTTCTCTTTAGGTGCTGTCAAAACATTATCATTTAATTTTGCAGTCTCTGTTTCTTCATTACTAATCCATTTATTTGCTCCCAATGTATTTTTTTTAGGTTCGTTTTTAAATTCTACTTTTAATTGGGCTTCAGGTGATACAACAACAGGTTTAAGACCTTCGTGTTTAATAATCATTGGTGGAGAGATCATATCAACACACTTAGCGTTCAAAAGTCCATTCCAGCAATAAGAACCTTGTGCTGTCGATACACTCTTGTCTCCAATTGTTATGGTCGGTGAAGGTGGTTCCGAGTTAAATAGCCCGATAATAAGATAAATTCCGAAAACTAAAACAATCAATACTAAAAAGAAGCGTAAAAACTTCCTCATGAACTTCCCCCTCATCATAATAGACTCATATTTCTTTTTCTATTAGACGTAAACTGATTGATAAAGGTTTCTAATGGAACTAAACTGCCCCTTTAGTTGCATAACAAAAAGGTTGCTTCAGCAACCTCCCTTATTGAACTAAAGCACCCGTTAGTTCTATAAAAAATATATTAAGTTCATTTTTTTCTACCTATATAAAGCAAGTGAGTTGATATTCCGAGAATATGAGGGTCTGCTGCTCTATCTTTAATTAATTTCAAACTTTCAAATCCTTGTTCTTCCATAAAAGGATTGATGTCTTCAATATCATATGGTCAATCTCACCCATCCCGAGAAGCTGTATCGTCAAGTTACTGGTTTTATGAAGGAATGAAAAGTTTACTATGCCAAAGGCTCCGGAAAATCATTCGTCAGTTTTGTAACTTATCTAACTTATAAAACGGGCGACAATATAATATTAACAGTTCAATTAAAGGGCGCAATTATTGAATAATTAAAACCCAATTTCTCATTTATATCACTGAGAGATTGGGTTTTTTAATACTGGAATATCCTTAACGTTGTAAATCGGCGTTTTGCTGGCGGTACCCCATCGCCATCAAGCTAAGCGCGCAAGAGATAATATAAAAGTGTGTTCTCTTTAATTTGCTATGGTAACACTAAAAATGCGCATGACAAAAAAACCATCAAATAGGTTTTTAAAAAAATATTAGGCAGCTTTAAGTTTTTGTGACGTACAATCATTCACAATACCTAAGATATCAAAGACCGTTTTCTTGTTATAACGATGACATTTCCGTCCGTTTTTCTCCAAAAGGTGAAACAGACGTAGAAAAATTTTTGATAATTCTTTGCGTCCTTTTGTAATCCTTGATAAAACAATAAATAATAGTCTTTTATCATATAGATRGATTTATATTCACTTAACTCCTTCTTTTTCTTRTCTAAAAGTAACTGACGCATTYTAAACATSGTAGAKGAACAGAGTAAAATGCTAATMAGTTGSCCATACAAGTGACACTCTAAGCGTTCCCTCTTRATCTCTTTGCACTTGTCAATTTGAAAGAAAGATTTCCATGTYTTAAATAGAATTTCAATCTGCCAACGTAACGAATACAGKTCATGRATATGTTCCGTTGGAACKTCTTCTAAAGAAAGATTTGTAATATATACGTTCATTCCACTTAATCGTTTGCTTCGGTCTTTATAGGTAATGCCCTTCTTCTTTTCTTTTTTTGCTTGTTCTTTCAATCTTTTCTCTGTTTGTRCCTCAGTTAGTCGATGAATAAYCACTYGKGCGGGTAGTTTTTGATACAGCCCAATKTATGCTTCTGAAATTTCRAGTGTTTGACCAGGTTGTAATTGATTCATAAGCTCTTCCSTGTCTAACTGAATAAAGAGAGTACCTTTCTTCACAGTCCCATTTCGAAAAAACTCTGGTTCATCGTTCTTAGATACGAGAATTTAACTTCAAACGTGAGACATAGTAAGCGCCTTCATCATTCATTTTCTCTCCTTTCTCCTACATAAACGTGGAGGAACTTCCCACTCAATAAGTCATATTCAAGTTGGAATTTAACAACTGCGGTATGGCTGCTTCCGCCAGAACCTTGATAATGTGAGGAAAACTTATCTGGAAGTTGAAATGTTGTAGAATCTAGGATCCGAATACGTTTAAAAGTCGTGGAGTATGGGTGAAGTATTTCTTGTGTTGAATGAATTCTTTGAGTGAGAAGATTAGCTAGAACTTGTTGAAGAAACTGTACGGCTGAACCATTAAATCGTTGATTAAGCCCTTCGGGGC
>NZ_JBFUIB010000052.1:0-19080 GCF_056402095.1 Peribacillus sp. P4_C12 | reverse complement strand
GAAAAGAGGTAGGCATGACAGGCGAAATTACATTACGCGGACGAGTTCTTCCAATCGGCGGCCTTAAAGAAAAATCTTTAGCGGCTCACCGGGCAGGACTTACGAAAATCATCATCCCGCAAAATAACGAAAAGGATATTGATGATATCCCGGAAAGTGTCCGTAAAGAATTAACATTTGTTCCAGTTTCACACGTTGATGAAGTCCTTGAGCATGCATTGGTAGGTGTGAACGAATGAAAGTAACAAGTTCAGATATTGTCATAAGTGCTGTAAAGCCTGAACAATATCCAAACACTCCAATCCCGGAGTTTGCCTTAGCGGGTCGTTCCAATGTAGGGAAATCGAGTTTTATTAACAAAATGATTAATCGAAAAAATTTGGCGCGTACTTCCTCTAAACCAGGTAAGACGCAGACGTTGAATTTTTACATCATAAATGAAGCACTTCATTTTGTGGATGTACCGGGTTATGGCTATGCGAAGGTTTCTAAAACTGAGCGTGATGCATGGGGGAGAATGATCGAAACGTATTTCACCTCCCGTGACCAGCTTCGTGCTGCGCTCTTAATCGTCGATTTGCGTCATCCACCGACTAAGGATGATATCGCAATGTACGAATTCCTAAAGCATTATGACCTGCCACGGATTGTTATCGCCACAAAAGCGGATAAAATTCCAAAAGGCAAATGGCAGAAGCACTTAAAAGTCACACGCCAAACGCTTAATATGGAAAGAGAAGATGAATTGCTTCTTTTCTCAGGAGAAACAGGTGAAGGAAAAGAACAGGCCTGGGGCGTTCTTAAGAAATATATGTAACAAAAAGAAAAGGGTATTCCGTAAATGGAAATACCCTTTTCTGCATGAAATTCGCAGCTTTATTTTTTTCGGATTAATATGTAAACCCCAATTCCCATCAACACAAAGGGCCAAAACTTTTCAATGTTTGCCGTACTTGTTTCGAGGATGCCGAAAGAAGTAGAGATCTTATCATAAAATAAAATAAGGATTGAGATGATAAATAATATCATCCCATGTAACATTCCAGAATTTGTTTTGCGGGCCCGCAGAATAAATCCTAGAGATATGATTAAAATAAAGATACCTATATTATCCGGCCAAATTTCTAGGTTCTCAACGATATGGAAATGAGCGCCGAACCCGAGCAAGATGACGCCGGGAAGGATTGAATCAAATTCATTACCGCTATAAGCCTGTATTAAGAAGGCGATACCAACGATACATAATAGGGTGGGCCAACTAAAAAAGCCTGGAAAGATTTCTATTTGTGAATGTTCAAGAAAAAAGTAGAGTCCGAAACCGATTAAAACGATTCCAGGGAAAATACGTTGCGTTTTCATTTTGTCCTCCTATCCAATTCGATTACTTGAAGTTTTTGGGCATTTTTGATATGGTACTTTTGTACACAATGTCGAAGTATGTATATAAATTACAAACCACCGCTCTAATACCTTTTGTAGCTATTCAGGTGTTTTGGCAGTCTTTTTAATGGTAGCATACGTTTTCATAAACTGTTCATATTATTTGCGTGAATCAATTTTAGTACATGGTATAATAAATTTACATGAAAAATTTTGGGGGTGCAAAATAAAAGGATGCATATTCTAGCGGTTGGTATTAATTACAAAACTGCCCCTGTAGAAATTCGGGAAAAACTGTCGTTTAACGAAGCCGAACTTGCCGAGGCAATGAAAGCTCTTAAAAATAAAAAAAGCATCTTGGAAAATGTTATTATTTCAACATGTAATAGAACGGAAATATTTGCGGTCGGTGACCAACTTCATACAACCCGATATTATATCAAGGAATTTCTTTCAGAATGGTTTAACATCGATAAGGAAGAATTCTCTAAATATCTGTTTATCTATGAAGGCGATGGAGCAGTCGAGCATTTATTTTCAGTTACTTGCGGCTTGAATTCCATGATTCTTGGAGAAACACAGATTTTGGGACAAGTTCGCTCAAGCTATATGTTAGGTCAGAAAGAAGATACGCTTGGTACGGTTTTTAACCATCTCTTCAAGCAATCCCTTACATTAGCAAAAAAGGCTCATTCAGAAACGGAAATTAATACGAATGCAGTTTCTGTTAGCTATGCGGCAGTCGAGCTTGCAAAAAAAATCTTCGGTGGACTAAACGGCAAGAATGTCTTGATTCTTGGTGCAGGAAAAATGGGAGAACTGGCTATTCAAAATCTGCACAGTAACGGTGCAGATAGTATTACGGTTATCAACCGTACGTATCAGAAAGCAGTCGACTTGGCTGAAAGATTTAATGGTAAAGCAAAACAGCTTCAAGAGTTGCAATGTGCCTTAGTGGAAGCGGATATTTTAATTACTTCCACTGGTTCAAAAAATCTTCTCGTAACAAAAGAAATGATGACGTTCGTGAACAAGCTTCGCAAAGGTCGTCCTATTTTCATGGTCGACATTGCGGTACCGCGTGACCTTGATCCAAAATTAGCTGAGCTTGAGAATGTCTTCTTGTATGACATTGATGATCTTGAGGGAATAGTGCAAGCGAATATTGAGGAGCGTAAAAAAGCAGCAGAGAAAATCGAATTAATGATTGAATCAGAAATTGTTGATTTTAATCAGTGGATTAATTTGCTTGGCGTAGTTCCTGTTATTTCCTCTTTACGGGAAAAATCACTGTCGATTCAAAAGGAAACGATGGAAAGCATTGAGAGAAAGCTTCCACACTTAAGCGAACGCGACAAAAAAGTTCTGAACAAGCATACGAAGAGCATTATCAACCAAATGCTGAAAGATCCGATTTTATATGCCAAAGAACTTGCAGATGAGCCGAATGCAAAAGAGCAATTAAATAATTTCGTGAAGATCTTTCATTTAGAGGAATTGATGGAAGAACAGTTGGTAGTGGATGACGAAAATGAACGGAACAGTGCCAAGACATCCCTATTAAATCCAGTTCCTGTCCAGTAATGAGGTAGATATGGAATTACTAATGACAAGATTACATGAAGCCACTGTATTGTTGTATGCCATCAGTATGCTTTTATATTTTATTGACTTCCTTAATAATAACCAGAAGGCGAATAAAGTTGCCTTCTGGTTGCTTTCTATTGTTTGGGTGCTGCAAACAATTTTTTTGTTTCTATATGTAATGAAAACGGGAAGGTTTCCGGTATTGACGATTTTTGAAGGCTTATATTTTTATGCATGGGTCCTCATTTCGTTATCATTAATTATTAATCGATTGCTTAGAGTCGATTTTACGGTCTTCTTTACCAATGTATTAGGCTTTATGGTTATGGCTATTCATACCTTTGCACCAGTTCAGATAGAATCTGAAGTGCTCGCACAGCAGCTCGTTTCAGAGCTTTTGCTCATACATATTACGTTTGCCATTCTATCTTATGGGGCTTTTACACTTTCTTTCGTATTTTCCCTACTCTACTTAATTCAATATGATTTATTGAAACGAAAAAAATGGGGGAAACGGCTGCTTCGTCTCGGAGATTTAACAAAGCTTGAGCATATGTCATATGTCCTTGCAGTAATCGGAGTCCCATTATTAGTGGTCTCCCTTATCTTGGGTATCCAATGGGCCTATATAAAAGTACCTGGAGTATCCTGGCTGGACATGAAAATTATCGGCTCATTTATTTTGCTCATCGGTTACAGCGTGTTTTTATACTTGAAAATTCGGAAACAAATGTATGGAAGGACACTAGCCTTTCTGAATATTGGATCTTTCATGATTGTGTTAATTAACTTTTTCCTTTTTGGAAGCCTTTCAACATTCCACTTTTGGAATACATAGGAGGAAATTATGAGAAAAATTATTGTCGGTTCTAGACGTAGTAAATTAGCGATTACCCAAACGAACTGGGTTATTAATCAACTTAAAGAGCTTGGTGTTCCATACGAGTTCGAGGTGAAGGAAATTGTCACAAAAGGGGATCAAATCCTCGATGTAACGCTTTCTAAAGTAGGAGGCAAAGGCTTATTTGTAAAAGAAATCGAACAAGCTATGCTTGATAAAGAAATCGATATGGCTGTACATAGTATGAAAGATATGCCGGCGGTACTTCCAGAAGGCTTGACGATTGGCTGCATTCCACCGAGAGAAGACCACCGAGATGCCTTGATTTCAAAAAACCATGAAACTCTTTCTGAACTGAAGCCAGGTTCTATCATTGGGACAAGCAGTTTACGCCGTGGTGCTCAAATCCTAGCAAGAAGACCAGACCTTGAAATTAAGTGGATTCGCGGTAATATCGATACCCGCCTAAATAAGCTGAAAACTGAAGATTACGATGCTATTATTTTAGCAGCAGCCGGACTTTCAAGAATGGGATGGAAGCAGGACATGGTAACAGAATTTTTAGATGAAGATATTTGTATACCAGCAGTTGGTCAAGGAGCCCTTTCTATTGAATGCCGTGCAGACGATAAAGATTTACTGGCTGAGCTTGCGAAATTAACCTGTGAAAAAACGAAAAGAACAGTTGAAGCAGAACGTGCCTTTTTAGATAAAATGGAAGGTGGCTGTCAGGTGCCGATTGCCGGCTTCGCGGTAGCAAAAGACAATGGAGATATTTCATTAACTGCATTGGTCGCTTCTCCGGATGGTAAATTGATTTATAAAGAAATGGTTGAAGGGTCTGACCCAGAAGCAGTTGGACATAATGCTGCTAAACTTATTAGTGAATTTGGCGGTAAAGAGTTAATCGATCGTGTAAAAGAGGAGCTTGATCAGTAATGAAGCCCTTTCAACCTCTCAAAGATTATCAGGTGTTAATCACCAGAGGGAAAAGACAGGCTGATGGATTAAAAGCTTCGGTTGAAAAAAATGGTGGAACTCCGCTTCTCGTTCCTTTGCTTGAGTTCACTCTTCCTGATCGTCAGGAAGAAGTGCAGCAGCGGTTAGATGAATTAGATAGCTACGACTGGATTATTTTAACTAGTCAAAATGGGGTTGAATTCCTCTTTGCACTTCTCGGAAAAAAGCCTGTTAGGCTTCCAAAAATAGCTGTTATCGGTTCAAAAACAGAAGAAGCACTGAAGCGCCATGGATATGTAGCGGATTTTATTCCATCTCAGTTTGTTGCTGAAGGTTTT
Source organism: Peribacillus sp. P4_C12 (assembly GCF_056402095.1). Taxonomy (NCBI): domain Bacteria; kingdom Bacillati; phylum Bacillota; class Bacilli; order Caryophanales; family Bacillaceae; genus Peribacillus; species Peribacillus sp. P4_C12. Next base: position 13,974 of record NZ_JBFUIB010000052.1, on the reverse strand, counting down.
GTTTCGGAGTTCATTTCACTACTTCAACCCGGATCCCGTGTTTTGCTGGCAAAAGGAAATCTCGCGCGCGCGGTCATTGCGGATGAGATTAATAAAGCTGGTGCATCCTGTGATGAAGTGATTGTTTATCATACCGTACTTCCTGATGAGAGTGAACGAAAACTTGTTCAACTGATAGTGAGTCGAAAAATTGATATCATAACCTTTACAAGCTCTTCAACGGTAGAGCACTTCTTACAGATTATAGACCGCAATAAATTGGGTACATACATAGAAAGCATTATCATTGCTTGCATCGGGCCAATTGCTGCTAAAACGGCTTCTAAACATGGTTTAACTGTCGATGTGTGTCCAGATGTTTATACAACAGAAGCAATGGTTGAGGAATTAATACGATTTATTGTAAAAAAGAATAATAGGGGAGGAACTTTAAAATGAAAGACATTCCATTCAATCGCCACCGTCGCCTACGTGCAAGTGCTGGCATGCGAGCTCTAGTCCGTGAAACACAATTGCATAAAGAGGATTTAATCTATCCGATTTTCGTCATTGACGGAGAAAACGTAAAAAATGAAATTAGCTCGATGCCCGGTATTTATCAGCTTTCTATGGATAATCTGGGAGCAGAAATGGATGAAGTCGTGAGTCTAGGCATTAAATCAGTCATTTTATTTGGTGTCCCTTTTGATCATGATAAAGACGACCATGGCACAGGTGCTTTTCATCATAACGGTCTTGTACAAGAGGCGACCCGTCTTATCAAAAAACAATACCCGGAAATTATTGTCATTGCTGATACTTGTCTTTGTGAGTATACAAGCCATGGCCATTGTGGAGTCGTTGAGGGAGACAAGATTTTAAACGACGCTTCTCTTAACCTTCTTGCTAAAACGGCTATTAGCCAGGCCGAATCGGGCGCTGATATCATTGCACCTTCTAACATGATGGACGGATTTGTTGCGGCCATTCGTGCAGGTTTGGATGAAGCGGGTTATGAAGATATCCCTATCATGTCCTATGCTGTAAAATACGCTTCAGCCTTTTACGGCCCATTCCGTGAAGCTGCGAATGGCGCGCCACAATTTGGTGACAGGAAGACGTACCAAATGGATCCAGCGAATCGTCTTGAAGCGTTCCGTGAAGCGGAATCAGATGTTGCTGAAGGTGCGGATTTCTTAATCGTGAAACCAGCCCTTTCTTATATGGACATCATCAGAGATGTAAAAAATAACTTTAATCTTCCTGTTGTTTCATACAATGTGAGCGGAGAATATTCCATGGTAAAAGCTGCGGCCAATAATGGCTGGATTGATGAAAAAGCAATTGTTATGGAAATGCTGACAGGCTTAAAACGTGCAGGATCGGACCTAATCATTACGTATTTTTCAAAAGAGGTAGCACGCTGGATTGACGAAGATAATAAAAGATAAAAAATATAACCTGATAGAGAAAAGGGGACTGAATCATGCGGTCATTTGAAAAATCGAAAAAAGCGTTTGCTGAAGCAAAAAATTTGATGCCGGGCGGCGTGAACAGCCCGGTCCGTGCCTTTAAATCTGTGGACATGGACCCCATTTTCATGGAGCGTGGCAAAGGCTCGAAAATGTATGATATCGATGGCAATGAATATATAGACTACGTTCTTTCCTGGGGACCGCTTATCCTGGGTCACACGAATGATCGTGTCGTTGAATCACTGAAAAAGGTAGCGGAATCAGGTACAAGCTTCGGAACCTCTACCGTGATTGAAAATGAATTGGCTAAGCTTGTCATTGAACGGGTTCCTTCGATTGAGATGATTCGTATGGTCTCTTCAGGAACGGAAGCGACTATGAGTGCTTTAAGATTAGCGCGAGGATATACTGGCCGTGATAAAATCCTGAAGTTTGAAGGTTCTTATCATGGACATGGTGATTCCTTGTTAATTAAGGCCGGATCTGGCGTTGCAACGTTAGGTCTACCAGATAGCCCAGGTGTACCAGAAGGCATTGCAAAAAATACAATTACTGTGCCATATAATGATCTTGCAGCAACAAAATATGCGTTTGAGCAATTTGGCGAAGACATCGCCTGTATCATCGTGGAGCCTGTTGCGGGGAACATGGGTGTCGTGCCACCACAACCTGGTTTCTTGGAAGGCCTGCGCGACTTGACGACCCAATACGGGGCTCTATTGATTTTTGATGAAGTGATGACAGGTTTCCGAGTCGGTTATAATTGTGCACAAGGCTATTTTGGCATTGAGCCGGACCTGACTTGTCTTGGTAAAGTTATTGGCGGAGGTTTACCGGTCGGAGCTTTCGGAGGTAAACGTAAAATCATGGAACAAATTGCACCGAGTGGAACAATCTATCAAGCAGGAACATTATCTGGAAACCCGCTTGCCATGACAGCCGGACTTGAAACGCTGAGCCAATTGACTCCAGAGTCTTATGAAGAGTTTACCCGTAAAGGTGACATGCTCGAAAAAGGCATTGGAGAAGCTGCTAAAAAATATGGTGTTCCTCATACATTTAACCGTGCTGGTTCAATGATCGGACTTTTCTTTACGAATGAAGATGTAGTTAATTATGATACAGCAAAAACTTCTGATTTAGAGTTCTTTGCTTCCTATTATAGGGAAATGGCTAACCAAGGTATCTATTTGCCGCCGTCCCAGTTCGAAGGTTTATTCCTATCTACAGCACATAGTGATGCAGATATCGAAAAGACCATTGCAGCAACTGAACAGGCTTTTGCAAAATTAAAAAAATAGTCTAAAAAGGACTTCCTGAACTACCTAGCTAATTGAAACACATAAAACAGGCTACCATTATCCAAAAACTTTTGGAGAAAGGTAGCCTGTTTTTTTTATAGAATTTCAATCAATAAGTGGCAGAAGGCCCAAAAAAAGTTTGTAGGCCTAAAGTGGATGAAGGACGAATAAAATGGTTGAAGGCCGAATAAAAGTGGATGAAGGTCGAAATAAATGGTTGAAGGTCGAATAAATGTATGAAGGCCGAATTAAATGGTAGAAGGCCGAAATAAATGGTTAAAGGCCGAATTAAATGGTTGAAGGCCGAAATAAATGGTTGAAGGCCGAATTAAATGGTAGAAGGCCGAATAAAAGTGGTTGAAGGGCTTAAGGGCAAGATGGTTTCCGATGATATTAAGGAATAATCAACAGCCTTTCTTCATAGATTGTTATTGGTATAGGTACCGTTTACTGAAGTTGAAAGGAGGAGTTGTCTTGTCGCAAGAAAATGAATCGTATTTACGATTTTCTTTAGAGGAATCCGTTTGGTTCCAGAAGGGACAGGAAGTGGCTGAGCTATATTCCATTTCCCTCGATCCAAATGTGACGATTCAAGAAAGTGATCAATATGTTTTTATACGAGGCTCGTTAGATTTATGCGGTGAATACAAGGACTCGCAAAATGGTGAACAAGAGGAGTTTTCACAGACCTTTTTGCCAAGATCCGTTCAAAAGGTTGAGAGGAATCTTGATGGACTCAATGAGTTCACACACCGTTTTCCGGTTGATATAACGATTCCGAATAATCGGATTGCCTCATTAGATGAAATTGATGTCTCGATTCAAAGTTTTGATTATGCTCTACCTGAGCATAACTGTTTAAAATTGCAGGCGGATTTGTTGATAACCGGAATCTATAATGATTCATATGTGGAAGAACGTACCGATACGGAACTGGAGGTCGTGGAAACAGAAACCGATGAACAAGAAGAAACAGACGAAGAAAATGAGTCATACATTCCATATGCGGCTGGGGTCCCGCCAATCCCAGATTTTCAACCGGTGTTTCGTGATGAGCAGGAAGAAGAGTTATACACGCCATTTTCTGCCGAGGCAAAACGAGTGTCTGAAACTGAGGAAGAAGATGATGAGGAGCCTATCTATTTAAGTGAACAGCATAATGCTCCAGTTTTTGAAATTCCTGTTTCACCGTATCCAGAAGAGGAGCAGTGGGAAGAAGTAAACAGGGAAGAAGCCGAAGAAGAAGAAGAAGAAGAAGAAGTGATTTACCTAATTGATCGTCATAGTCATCCAGTTGATAAGATTCCGGAGTCACCCATTCAAGATGAGAATCTAGAGGCAGAAGTTAGCAGACTGGTGAAAGCCGTAGAGAACTCGGAGATTAAGAAAGAAGAAGAATCGGTTTATGTAAGTAATCAACAAAGTGTCCCAGTTAGTAAGAATCCTGTATCGCCATTTGGATCCGAGGAAGTTGACCGGCAGGAAAAAGCTATTAATGAAGCAGGCCCTATCCTCAATGAGCATGTGAAAGTAGCAAACGAAGAGGAACACCAATCGTCTATAAGGGATTTGTTTAAAAGAAAAGAAAATCCAGAGCAACCAGCCAAAGAAGTTAAAAATTATAAAGGCAGAAAACAAGCCTCGGAACGTGATGATAAAGAGACGACAGAGCACGCGGATAAGCATTTATCCATTATGGATTTATTCGGACGAAAACAAGAGGAAGAACTGGTCAGGATGAAGGTTTGCATTGTTCAGCAAGGGGAAACGTTGGATGATTTGGCACAGCGCTATGATGTTACTGTTCAATCTATACTCTTCAGCAATGAATTGGAGTCGAATCAGAACGTTCATGAAGGGCAAGTCATTTATATACCGAAGGCGATTGCTTATAAAAATTAAGTACGGCAGAGAGCAGAGCAGATGGCACTGCTCCTGTTTTTTACTATAGTAATTGAGTTGTAATTTAATAAACTTTGGTAAATATGAAAGACAATCTAAGAAATTAAGATTGAATGTGACTACGCCTTTGGTGGCTATAGGAATCCAATTGGCGAGTTTTTTTAGAGAAAGTGAGTGAGTCTCGTGAGGGAAAACGAGAATCAGCAGACTAATAATTGGGATAGGGACACAGGAGAAGTTTTGAAAGAATATGCCCTATATGTACAATATATAGAGGATTTCGGACGAGTGAAAAAAGTCTATAGTGATCGCGGTACATTTGCCTTGAAGTCCATTTTACCGCACAACGGCATTGATTTTATCAAAAATGTTCAAAAACTGTATCATCGCGGGTATAACCGAATTGTTCCCATTTATCAAACGATGGATCAACGTTATGCGGTTCTTCATAATGGTCGTTTGTATTACCTGATGCCCTGGTTGAATAACGAGAGAAACGGAGAGCGCGATGAAAGCCATAAGCAAATGTTCAGGGAGCTTGCCCGGATGCATACGTTGTCTGTAAAAGAAATAGATGTGGATATTGAGGAACGAGAATCTCATTATGAGCGAACATTGGATGCCTGGAATAACGAGAAGGATTTTATGGATGAGTATATTGATAGCTGTGAAAAGAAGTGGTATATGTCTCCATTTGAAATGACGGTTTGTTCCTTTTTCACAGATATATCACAGGCACTGAGGTACTCGATTAAGAAGTTTGAAACGTGGTATGAAAAAACAAAGGAAAGTGAAAAAATCCGGACTGTTGTCACGCATGGAAAGGTCTCATTAAAGCATTTTGTTTATGATGAACGTGGATATGGTTACTTTATTAATTTCGAGAATTCGAATACGGCACCTCCTCATTTCGATTTACTCCCATTCCTAGTCAAATCGGCGAGGACCTATCCTGTCCAATGTGATGACTGTGTTGATTGGCTATATAACTATCTCCGTTATTTCCCGTTAAAAGAAGAAGAATTGCTGCTGATGCAAAGCTATCTTGCTTTTCCGGGATCGGCTCTAGATATAGTGAAGAATTATTCGGACGGCAGAGGCCATAGAACAGAACTAGATAATGTAACCCAACTGCAGCGGCAATTTTGGCTCCTGAAGAATATTGAATATATGGTGATGAAAATCGAAGAGATTGAACAGAAGAAAAAGGCGGCTACTGAAGCTGTTAAAGAAGAGCAATCACCCCCAAGCTAAATATACATGATTGGATTACCTCCAGTCATGTATATTTTTTTTCTGTAGGGGAATAATTAAATCCATTCGAAATATAAAGACATAGCTAAGAAAATAAATACGATTAGCAGAAGCATATCAAAGAAAGTAGGGAAAATCAGCGTCCGCAACCCTTGGAATACTATAAAAGGGATAATGAACTGCTGGCAAACACCGCGGAATTTTTTCATCCAAGGCGGTAAAGTATAAGGGGAATATTTTCGTTTCATATTATTACCTTCCTTTGTAGGACTTCTTATATTCTATGGGTATGAGGTGGAAAAGGTGAGAAAGCCGTCACAGGAACTTATCTTAGAGGATAGAATAAAGAAAAAGACTGAATGGCAAGATTTAATAGCCTAAAGTGAGAATACTTTAAGAAAGTACTCGAAAGATGATTGACTGGAGCCCTATTTTTTTTGTACTATATACTATATGCGTTTAGTGATTTTACATATGAATATAAATGAATGCAAAGACCGGAAATAGTAAGATGAAATGCGCTTTTCAGAGAGGGAACCGTTGGTGAGAGGTTTCTAAGTTAGCAGCATCAGAAGTCGTCCGCGAGCAGTTTTCGTGAAAGTTATTTAGTAGCGATGGCCGGTGAAGAGCCGTTATCCCATTTGAGAGCCGAAGAAGATTCTTTTCTTTTTCGGAAAAAAGGTGGCACCGCGAACAACTTCCTTCGTCCTTTTGTGATGATGGAAGTTTTTTTTATGCCCTTAAAAGGAGGAAATGATTATGGAAGAGAACCAAATTTCGATGCCGACTAAATATGATCCGCAGACGATAGAGAAAGGCCGCTATAAGTGGTGGCTTGATGGAAAGTTTTTTGAAACAAAAGGTGATGACAAGAAAGAACCATATACGATTGTCATTCCACCGCCGAACGTAACAGGTAAGCTGCACCTAGGCCATGCTTGGGATACAACACTTCAAGACATATTAACTCGCATGAAACGGATGCAAGGCTATGACGTTTTATGGTTGCCAGGTATGGACCATGCTGGTATCGCTACGCAAGCAAAAGTAGAACAAAAGCTTCGTGCAGAAGGCGTAAGCCGTTACGACTTAGGCCGTGAGAAGTTTGTAGAAGAAACATGGAAATGGAAAGAGGAGTATGCGAGTCATATCCGTGAACAATGGTCAAAGCTTGGTCTTGGTCTTGATTACACACGTGAGCGCTTCACGCTTGATGATGGGCTTTCTAAAGCGGTACGCGAAGTATTCGTGTCCCTTTATAACAAAGGCTTGATTTATCGCGGCGAATACATTATCAACTGGGRTCCATCAACGAAAACAGCGTTATCTGATATCGAGGTTATTTACAAAGATGTTCAAGGCGCATTTTACCATATGAAATATCCATTAGTTGACGGATCAGGTGAAATTGAAATAGCTACAACTCGCCCAGAAACCATGCTTGGCGATACTGCTGTTGCTGTACACCCTGAAGATGACCGTTATAAGCATTTAATCGGTAAAATGGTTCGCTTGCCCATTACAGGTCGGGAAATTCCGATTGTCGGTGATGATTATGTGGATATGGAATTCGGTTCTGGTGCGGTTAAAATTACACCTGCCCATGATCCGAATGACTTTGAAATTGGGAACCGTCACAATTTGGAGCGCATCCTTGTCATGCATGAAGACGGTTCGATGAATGAAAAGGCCGGTAAATACGAAGGTATGGACCGCTTCGAGTGCCGTAAGCAAATCGTCAAAGACCTTCAGGAAGAAGGAGTACTCTTTAAAATAGAAGATCACCTTCACTCAGTTGGTCACTCAGAGCGAAGCGGTGCTGTTGTTGAACCATATCTTTCGACTCAATGGTTCGTTAAAATGCAACCTCTTGCGGATGCATCAGTTGAGCTTCAAAAAGGGTCTGATGATGAAAAAGTTCATTTCGTTCCAGATCGATTCGAAAAAACGTATCTGCACTGGATGGAAAATATTCGCGACTGGTGTATTTCCCGTCAGCTTTGGTGGGGCCACCGTATTCCGGCTTGGTATCATAAAGAAACAGGCGAAGTGTATGTAGGACATGAAGAGCCTGCGGATGCTGAGAACTGGGAACAAGATACAGACGTTTTGGACACGTGGTTCAGCTCTGCATTATGGCCGTTCTCAACTATGGGCTGGCCAGACAAAGATAGCGTTGATTTCAAACGATACTATCCAACCGGCGCACTTGTGACAGGCTATGATATCATTTTCTTCTGGGTTTCACGGATGATTTTCCAAGCACTTGAATTCACGGGCGAACGTCCATTTGAAGATGTACTGATTCACGGTCTTGTTCGTGACGAACAGGGACGCAAGATGAGCAAATCGCTTGGTAATGGAGTCGATCCGATGGATGTTATCGATCAATACGGTGCTGATTCCCTGCGTTACTTCTTATCAACGGGCAGCTCACCAGGTCAGGACCTTCGTTACAGCACCGAAAAAGTGGAAGCGGTTTGGAACTTCTCCAACAAAATCTGGAACGCATCCCGTTTTGCTTTAATGAACATGAATGGCATGACGTATGACGAAATCGATTTAAGCGGTGAAAAATCTGTAGCCGATAAATGGATTTTAACGCGTTTGAACGAAACGATCTCAAACGTAACAAGACTCGCTGACCGTTATGAGTTCGGTGAAGTCGGCCGTGTGCTTTACAACTTCATTTGGGATGATTTCTGTGACTGGTATATTGAAATGGCGAAGCTTCCGTTATATGGCGAAGACGAAGCAGCGAAGAAAACGACTCGTTCAATCTTAGCTTACGTGCTAGATAACACAATGAGATTGTTGCATCCCTTCATGCCATTCATTACCGAAGAAATCTGGCAAAACCTTCCTCATGAAGGTGAGTCGATCACTGTTGCTGCTTGGCCGGAAGTGAACGAAGAATTGACAGATTCAGCTGCAGCCGAGGAAATGAAGCTGCTTGTTGAAATCATCCGCTCCGTTCGTAACATTCGTGCTGAGGTGAACACACCGTTAAGCAAAAAAATCAATTTGATTTTAAAAGCGAAAGACGAGTCCATCTTAGCAACATTACAGAAAAACAGCAGCTATATCGAGCGTTTCTGTAATCCTGAACACTTGACGATCGGCATCGAAGTCGAAGAACCAGCTCAAGCAATGACGGCAGTTGTAACTGGTGTTGAACTAATCCTTCCGCTTACAGGACTGATCAATATCGACGAAGAAGTGAAACGTCTTGAAAAAGAACTCGACAAACTTAATAAAGAAGTCGAACGCGTACAGAAAAAATTAGGCAACGAAGGCTTTGTTAAAAAGGCGCCAGCAAGCGTTATTGATGAAGAACGTGCCAAAGAAAAAGACTACAGCGAAAAACGTGACTCTGTGATCCACAGAATCAACGAATTGAAACAGCTGTAAAATGCAAAAGGATGAACCGGCCTATTATGCTGGTTCATCCTTTTTTGTGTTTAATAAATATTAATCTTCAATCAGTCGTGATTAAATGTCCGATTGAGAGGAAATTCTATCTCTAATAAAAATAAGATACTCTTTTACAATATTAATGTCACTTAGTGCACTAAGTGTCCTGCTACCCACGACATCCTCGATTTCATTGAGCATTAGGCTGTCATCTTCGGCAAAAATAAAATCGATTCCGACCATGCCAAACTCAAAAGCTGCGATTACTCTTTCAACAAGCGCTTTTTCACCTGCAGACAGCTCATATAATGAAGCTGATCCACCTAACGTATAATTTGCCTTGAAGCTGGAGGAGGACTCTCGAAGTACAGCGGCCACCACTTTTTTACCAATCACAAAAACGCGGATATCCTTGCCGAATACACAGGGCTTTTGGACAATCCAATTTCCTTCTGACAATTCGGCTAAATCATGTGCGTGTTCAATCAAATATACTTGTTTCCCGCCGCGTCCATGGGCTTCTTTAGCGATGAACGGGAAGTCCATATCATCTGCACTCGGCTTTCCTTGGCAATACACGGTATCGGCCATCGGAATTCCGATTGAGGTCAAATATTGATGCGTTTTTGCTTTGTCATTCGCCATTTCGGATACGAAAGAGGAGTTAAAGCAGGTAATACCCACTTGCTCCAACTGTTTTGTGAGAAAAGGATCGATGGTCCGAACAATCGCAAAGTCGGGCAATTCAATAGGATGTTGCTTATGTTCCACGAACAACTCATTGAAACGATGACCAATTTTGATGTCTTCTCGGAAGTAAAAATGTAAATCAAGGTCAAGCCCTTTAGCTTCGTCGAGCATCCAGTCTATGTATCCTCTGTTTTTTTCGGCATCATCACGGTTATAGATCAACCAACCTGTTTGTTTGTTCATCTGATATACTTCCTTTTTCTAATTTGTCCAACACATAATCAAACATGCTATCAGCAATGTTGATGCCAGTACAGTCGTAAATATTTAGTAAATGCGAGTTCGAATTCACTTCGCATAGAAGCGGGCCATCTTCGCCGAACAATAAATCGACGCCAGCAAAGTCTGCACCGAGAATCGCCGCACATTGGATGGCCAGATCCGCCTCTTTCTTGGTGGGGCTGTATGGTAATGCATGGCCTCCAACTGTCATGTTAGCTCGGAAGTCATGCTCGGATTTGCGGTGCATTGCAGCTATGACTTGATCTCCGACGACATTCACGCGAATATCACGGCCCTTACTGTGCTCGATGAATTCTTGAATAATAAATGGTTTGTGTCCAAGCTTATGGACTGTCTTCAAAAATTCAGCCTCTGATTGAATTAAATACACTTGTTCACCAAATGAGCCGTATGCTTCCTTTACGATAAGCGGGTATCCAAGTTCAAGGCCGATATCTTTAAAAGCATCCACATTTATTCTTTCAATTCCTTCATACGTAAACGGAGGAAATAAGGTTTTCGGCATCGGAATGCCATGCCCTGCTAACGCTTGATGTGTTTTTGCTTTGCTATCGCAAATATCAATCGCTGTGCTGCTGTTATATACGGGAATGTCGAGCAATTCCAAATGGCGAGCCAAATGAATGTCTTTATCCATGAACAGGACAAAATCAGGCAACTTTTCAAAATTTCCTTTTAGCATAGGCAATCCTTTTTCAATTACAGGAATAAGTTCGGAATTACGGACAAGGGTTGCCGAAATCTCTTTTCTTTCAGCTGCTTCTTTAATAAATAAAGCTAAACTAGAAAACTTATCATGTTGTAAATAGCCGTTGACGACAATCCAACAGTGGAATGCAGAAGGTTTCACGGTAAATCACTACCTTTCATCTAGGTAAATCGTTAATATATTGATAAAATAATTTTAACGCATAAGAGCGGTGTAAAGAAAGAGGAGGCTTATTGATAAATGGTAAAGACCATGAAAGAAATCAATCATTTTTTCGAACAACGACAGGTTCAATTAGGTATGAATTTTGGCCTATCACGAATGGAAACATTATTAACTAAATTAGGTAATCCCCAAGAAGGTCAAAAATATATTCATATTGCAGGTTCAAACGGGAAAGGATCTACCTTGCATTATATAAAAGAAATCCTGCTGGCAGAAGGAATTCGGGTCGCTTCCTTCACATCGCCGTATTTAATACGCATGAATGAACAACTGAAGATAAATACAGATGAAATCAGTGACAATGAATTTGTCGCTGCCTTCCAGGAACTCTGGCCAATTGTACAAGAGATGGATAGTGCGGGGAACGGACCCACTCAATTTGAAATCCTAACAGCGATGGCATTCTCTTATTTTAGCAAAAAAGAAGTCGATCTAGTTCTAATGGAAACGGGACTTGGAGGCAGGCTCGATACAACGAATGTCATCCAGCCGCTTCTTTCGATCATTACCTCTATTTCTTTGGAACATACGAATATTCTAGGAAACACCCTTGCGGAAATTGCATCAGAGAAAGCTGGCATCATTAAAAGTGGTGCACCGATTATCAGTGGAGTCACGGTCGAGGAGCCAGCAAAAGTAATCGAAGAAAAAGCAGCTTCAGCAGACGTACCCTATTATCAATTAGGAAGGGACTTTTATGTGAATGATGTGAAGCAAAGTAAACATGGGCAAAGCTTCTCAATCTCACTTGATAATAGGTCTATCCGGAATATTGACCTTCAGATGTTAGGTCGTCATCAAATAGATAATGCAGCACTAGCCGTCGCTGCTGTCATGTTAGTTATAGAAGGCATAGATGAAAAAAGCATTCGAAAGGGAATAGGGGAGGCGAAATGGAATGGCCGTTTTGAAAAAATATTTGACGAGCCGTTGGTAATCATTGATGGGGCGCATAACCCTGCTGGCATCGAAGTACTGATAAAAACACTTAAGACACATTATCCAGATTACACGTACCGATTTATCTTCAGTTCATTTCGGGATAAAGATTATTCACAGATGCTGCATATGCTGGAAAAGGAAGCGATTGAAATCATCATTACCGAATTCAACCATGAACGAGCGGCTGATGCGGAAAAACTTTATAAACAATGCAGTCATGAAAATAAAAGCATAAATAAGGATTGGCAGTCGGCGATAAGGAAAGGGAGACAGAAAACAGGGGAAAAAGAGATTCTTGTCATTACAGGTTCCCTTTATTTCCTTTCACTTGTGAGGGAATTTATATCTGAATTTTGATAGATCTATAATCAATAACGGGTTTCATGACAAAATGAGTTATTTTCACAAAAGGGACCTGTTCAGGGTCCTTTTTATTTATGGTAACTATCAACATTATCGTTTAACAGAGCCTTAAAAAAAGAAAACTACTTTTAATAAAAGTCTATATATTAATTCCCTATTATCCTGTATTTTTGTTAAAATATGTTTAAGTATTGATTCTATAGGACTAAAGAATAGTTCGGCAATCTAAAGAGAAATACACTAGTTACTAGGAGGGAGATCTACTGAAGGCAGAAGTAGAGATGGCAAATTAAAGAACGAGAGGAATGTTTAATTATGAAGAACCCTGGTAATTATGACAAAGTAGAATGTTCTGCAAAAGGAATTAGAATTTCTGATATAGGCACTTTTACAATTGATGCTAAGGATTCAATCGAAGTAAATAGATTCCGAGTGCAAGTAAAATAAATATGCCTTTCTATCTCTTTCTCTTCGCCTTAGGTCTAATCTTAGGCTCATTCTATAACGTTGTCGGCTTAAGTGTTCCTATAGGAAATTCATTTACCAATCGGCGCTCTGCTTGTCAATCTTGTGGACGAACCTTGACGTCGTTCGAGTTACTACCAGTTGTTTCTTATGTGATACAAGGCGGTAAATGCCGTGGCTGTGAGGCCAGGATTTCCCCCCTTTATCCGGTTGTAGAAATGCTAACAGGTGTTTTGTTTGCTTCAGCTCCTTTATTCCTTGGTAGGGTGGACGAACTCTGGATTGCCTGGGCATTGATTTCTTTGTTTATGATCATCTTTGTTTCTGACGTGGCCTATATGCTCATTCCTGATAAAGTACTACTTTTCTTTGCAGTGATTTTTTTATTTCTACGCGTTCTCTTTCCACTATCTCCTTGGTGGGATTCCATTGTAGGGGCCACGGTTGGCTTTAGTTTGCTTCTATTAATCGCTGTGGTGAGCAAGGGCGGTATGGGTGGCGGTGATATCAAGCTGTTTGCAGTGATTGGCTTTGCACTCGGATTGAAGTTGGTGCTGTTATCGTTTCTGTTTGCGAGCTTTTATGGGGCATTTTTTGGCATCATCGGTATGCTAACAGGCGTGATTAAAAAGAAAACACTGATTCCTTTTGGACCGTATATCGTTTTTGGGACATTGACTGCTTATTTTTGGGGCGAGTCCATTTTACAGTGGTATGTGCACTTTTTAAGATGATAATAATTAGGGGAATCTATTTCATAAAGGGACGATCCTTGTTTTGATGAAATTTGTCAAAAACTTTCTGGACATCTTGCGTTTTTGTTCTTAAAGGACATGGTTACTATTTTAACTGAAATAGTTTACTAGGAATTTATTTAAAGAAACGCAAATTATGCGATGGCAAAGGATCAGAAATAACGGAACCCATACCTTTTGAAGAATGTCCTTAGTTT
>NZ_JBFUIB010000051.1:0-19709 GCF_056402095.1 Peribacillus sp. P4_C12 | reverse complement strand
GAATAAATCATCATATTTGGAGAAACGAACAGAAGCTGTAATGAAGAAGGATGATAATGGGTATGTGTTTGTTTTCCAACGAGCTAAACTATTGATGCAGAACCCATTGGAATTACAGCTAATTCATGAGGTGGATGATGCTCTCCAGAAACATATTGACGTAACAGAGGACGAGGTGCAGGTAAGGGTAATTCTACCAGCCTCTTTTTTTGCTTTTTCTAAGGCAAATAATAAAAATCTGATAGGACGATGGTTATCGTCCTATCAGATTGTAAAGAAAATTAGAAATCATGAATTAACGCGTTTGCAACTAGTAGTCTGTCCAGAAAATATAGTGTTTGACCCAAGTTTGGCCCCTTATTTTCTCCATTATGGAGTAAAAGACAGTCTACCTCCTTATGAGGAAATTCAAGATCAGTTATTTCAAGAAACAAAGGCAACAATCGCAACACTTGTGGATGGGCAGTATACATTTGAACAGTATCTGCTTTACTATAAAACCCTTAAACTATCGAAGGAATCACAGAGTATAGTAACAGCAGAGACTTGGGATGAACTGGGTTTGCTTATTCAAAGTCAGATAGATGCTTTAGAGAGCGAAGAAAAAACATTTGTTCATATCCCTGAGAAAAAGTGGAAAATAGAACGTTATACACTTTGGGGAACTGTGATTGCTATAGTTCCGCTGCTGTTCTTTACGATTTACACATTATTCTTTTCCCACCCAAGGCAGGAAGCATATGTGGAAAGCGGGGAAAGTTTTTTAAAACAAAAATACAGTGAAGTCATTGACCGCTTGGAAAATTACAATCCGAAAAGTATGCCGTATGTCGTTCAATATGAACTGGCGAAGTCCTACGTCACTTATGAACCGTTGAAGGGAGTTGCAAGGAAAAATGTGGAAAATGCAATCACTTTGCAGACTGATAGTCAGTATCTCTTATATTGGATTTATATAGGCAGGGGCATGACCGAGGATGCGATCGATTTGGCGAGAATCATGGAGGATCGCGAATTGATTATGTACGGTTTGGTCAACCAGAAAGAAGAAATTAAGTTAGACGATAAACTTTCTGGAGAAGAAAGAGAGTCGCGAATTAAAGAAGTCGATAATGAGCTGACACAATATGAAAAAGAAAAAAAGGAATTGGATAAGCAAATGAAGGAGGTCGAGGAACAGAAAAATCAGGACCAGCAAAATGTAGTGGAACCAGAAGCTAAACCGACTGTAACAGAGGGAGAGAAAAAAGAGCCTGCCTCAGAAGGAAAAGAAGAAAGTAAGGAATCATCGGAAAAATCATCTGAAGAAAAAGAAAAAGAGAAAAGCAAAGAGTGAGCGTTTACAGGCCTTTTGCGGGGGTGAGATTTAATGAGTTTATTATGGATTTATTTTAAGGATACATACCAATCCTATACAATCAAGGATATTCATGCTGGTCCAATCACAATTGGATCATCACATCAGGACACGATTACCGTTTACTCTATTCCTTTCGACCAAGGCCATATTGAGCTGAGGAAACATGAAGAGCTTGATGAATATGAGGTTTATAGAGGAGACAAAAAGATTGGGGATGTAAAGCCGTTCCAGTCTTTTACTTTCCATGAGGGTTTAGAAGCAGTTGAGATATTTTACGTGGCAGGGGAATTGGAAGAAAGCCTCTATTATATTGGCAATTCGAAAGAAATTTCTTTATCAGCCAAAGCGGGAGCGACTATCCGTAAAGAAGGATTGGATTCTGAAAATGCCTTTTCCATTGTCCTTCGTCAAGGGCAGTGGCTGCTCATACCAAATGATGGACGTCTTTTTCTGAATGGCGAAAAAGTAAATAATACGGTTGCTATTCAAAATGGCGATTTGATTTGCTGGCCAAATATGGTGCTGAGGTTACTTGAAGGCGACTTATTGATGATTAATAGTGCGGATAGTTATGAAACATCCTTATCTAAAATATTGCAACCAATCTCCGAAATGAAGAAAAGCTATCCACAGTATCGACGGACACCAAGGATGATCTATGAATTGCCGGATGAGAAAGTGACGATATCATTTCCAAGCCAAGAATCGGAAGATAATAATCGAGGGTTATGGCTAATTCTTATGCCTCCGTTAATGATGCTGATTGTCATGGGGGTCATCACACTTATTCAGCCAAGGGGAATTTTCATCATCATATCGATTGTGATGTTCACAACAACTTTAGTTACCTCGACGGTGCAATATTTTAAAGACAAAAAGAAGCAAAAGTTCAGAGCTGAAAAACGTCAACGTGTGTATACACGCTATCTGGAGCAAAAGAGAGAAGAGTTACAAGAGCTTTCTGAACAGCAAAAGAAAGTGTTGCTCTATCATTATCCTTCTTTTGAAAAAATGAAGCGTCTAACTGATAACATTAGCCACCGAATTTGGGAGCGGACATTAGAAAGTGAAGACTCCCTCCACTTTAAGATTGGGACGGCGACGATACCATCGAGTTATGAGGTGGCGGTAAATAGCAACGATATGTCAAATCGGGATATAGATGATTTACTTGAGCAGTCTCAGGAACTTGTGGATATTTACAAAAACCTGGATGACCTTCCGTTAACCATTGATTTATCAAGCGGCTCTATGGGCCTTGTAGGAAAGGAATCCATTGTCAAACGGGAGCTGCAACAGCTGATTGGCCAACTGGCTTTCTTTCACAGCTATCATGATGTTCGATTTGTGGCGATTTTCCCGGAACAGGATTACCGAGAATGGGAATGGATGAAATGGCTCCCTCATTTTCAACTGCCACATGCATATGCCAAAGGCTTTATTTATAATGAGCAATCACGTGACCAGCTTTTGTCTTCGATTTATCAGCTTCTTAGGGAAAGAGATTTGGATGAGAACAAAGGGAAAGTAAGGTTTACTCCTCATTTTGTTTTTATTGTCACGGATCGAACTTTAATTTCTGAGCATGTCATTCTAGAATATTTAGAAGGTAAAGCAGACCATTTAGGTATTTCAACGATTTTTGCTGCGGATGCAAAAGAGAGTTTGACAGAGAATGTCCATACGCTTGTGAAGTATATAAATGATCGTGACGGTGAGATTCTCATTCAGCAAACGAAGGCGGTTCATACTCCTTTTACCCTCGATAAGCATACAAAAGAAGGAAATGAGCGTTATGCCCGCTTGCTTAGGTCGCTTGATCATCAAAAAGGCATGAACAATTCGATTCCAGAAACGGTATCATTCCTAGAATTGCTGAAAGCGCGAGAGGTGGGAGAGTTGCCTATCAGTCAAAACTGGCTGACCAATCAATCCTCCAAATCTTTGGCGGTGCCAATTGGATTAAAAGGAAAAACTGATAGGGTCGAATTGAACTTACATGAAAAGGCACATGGGCCTCATGGTTTGGTAGCTGGGACAACTGGTTCAGGGAAAAGTGAATTACTGCAGACCTATATCCTGTCGTTAGCCGTTCACTATCATCCCCATGAAGTTGCGTTTTTGCTTATTGACTATAAAGGTGGGGGGATGGCACAGCCCTTTAAGCAGATTCCTCATTTACTTGGGGTTATCACAAATATTGAAGGAAGCAAAAACTTCAGTGCCCGGGCGCTTGCCTCAATCAATAGCGAGTTGAAGAAACGCCAGCGCCTGTTTGACCGGTACGAGGTCAATCATATCAACGATTACACGTATTTATATAAAGAAGGGAAAGCAGATGAGCCGCTGCCGCATTTATTTTTAATATCAGATGAGTTTGCCGAACTAAAAAACGAAGAACCTGATTTCATCCGTGAATTAGTTAGTACGGCACGAATTGGACGGAGCTTAGGTGTTCACTTAATCTTGGCTACCCAAAAGCCGGGCGGTGTCATTGATAACCAGATTTGGAGTAATGCCCGTTTTAAAATTTCCTTAAAGGTGCAGGATGCCAATGATAGTAAGGAAATTTTGAAAAATAGCGATGCAGCAAATATTACCGTCACCGGTCGGGGATATTTGCAGGTAGGAAATAATGAGGTGTACGAACTGTTTCAGTCAGCTTGGAGCGGAGCCCCTTATTTAGAGGATACCGTTGGATCTGAGGATGAAGTGGCTTTCGTCACAGACCTTGGCCTTGTTCAAATCTCAAATGTAGCAGAACACATTACTAATAAGAGGAAAGAAAAGATTAGTGAAATTGAAGCCGTTGCGGATGAAATTGTAAAGACGCAGGAAGAAATGAAGATTGAGAAGTTGGCAAGTCCGTGGCTTCCGCCGCTAATGGAGCGTCTATCGAGAAATGACGAAAGAGGCCTTACGAAAAATCAGTTCCATCTAGGGATGAAAGATGAGCCTGAATTGCAGAGTCAGACAAATTACATCTATAACTGGATTGAGGATGGAAATATTGGGATTTTTGGCTCTTCCGGATACGGAAAGTCAACCACTATTTTGACGCTTCTCTTTAGTTTTGCAGATCAGTTCAACCCTGAAGAACTTCATTATTACATTTTTGATTTTGGAAACAGTGCTTTACTCCCGCTGCGACAGTTGCCTCATACAGGAGATTACTTCCGGTTTGATGAGATGAGGAAAACTGAAAAATTCATGTTATTTATGAAGGCGGAATTGGAAAGAAGGAAACAGCTTTTTTCAGAAAGAGAGCTTAGTAATATAAAACTTTATAACACGTTAACAGAGGAAAAATTGCCGATTATTTATATCATAGTTGACAATTTTGACTTAGTGAAGGATGAAATGCATGATCAGGAAGCGCAGTTCATTCAGTTTGCGCGTGATGGACAATCACTTGGGATATTCATGATTTTGACGGCGACGAGAATCAATGCCATCCGCCAGCCATTAATGAACAGTTTAAAAACGAAGATCGTCCATTATTTAATGGACAGTTCTGAACAATATTCAGTCTTGGGTAGAACACCTTATGAAAATGAGCCAGTACCGGGGCGGGCGTTGGTAAAAAAAGACCAAACATATTTGATGCAGGTCTATTTACCAGCCGACGGCGATGATGATATAGCCGTTTTGGAAAAAATGAAACATGTTGTGGCTGAGCATAAGGATAAATACAAGGAACTAGAAAAGCCACCGGCTATTCCAATGCTGCCAACACGTCTAGATTTGGCCAGCTTCAAGGCATACTACCCACAAGTAATACAGAAGGATTCCATTCCAATTGGGCTTTCAGAGGAAAGCGTCACGCCTGTTTGTGTGGATTTGAATTCGAATCCATTCCTGCTAGTCATCGGACAGTCGCGTAAAGGGAAAACAAATGTCCTTAAAGTACTCTTAGAATCGTTGCTGACTCAGTCTGTTGGGGAAATTGGTTTATTTGACGGAGTTGATCGTGGTCTCTCTCCATATGCTGCCAAGGAGAAGGTACGTTATGTAGAGACAAAAGATCAAATAACTGATTGGCTCGATCATATCAATGAAATCTTTGAGGATCGTGAACGCCAATATCTAGCAGCTTTGGAACGGAAACCAATGAAACAGCTTGAATTCCCATCTATTATTTTTGTCATAGATAGCATTTCAAGGATTCAACAAACGATTGACAGCAGAATCCAGGACAGGTTGAGTGGTTTTATGAAACAGTACAGTCATCTCGGCTTTTGTCTAATTGTGGCTGGCAACGCCAACGACTTCACCAAGGGGTATGATTCGTTGACGACCGAATTGAAACAAATCAGACAGGCTGTCTTGCTTCTGAAAAAATCAGAGCAAAGCTTGTATACGCTCTCCTATTCTAGAAAAGAAGATGAAATTCAGCCTGGTTACGGTTACTTTGTGCTGAATGGAAGGGAAAGTAAAGTTCAAATTCCACTAAGTGAATAAAGAAGGAGTGTGCAAGACAGTGTCTGAAAAAATAAGACCGATGCTATTAATCGGTAAAATATTGATAATCTTGGCTTTACCAATCCTGTTTTTCTCTTATATTGGACAAAATCCAATGAAAAAAACAGAAACGGCTTCTCGTGAAATAGCTATTGTCAATGAAGATGATGGTACGGAGTATAACAAAAATCCAATTTATGTCGGTTCAGAGCTTGTGACTACCTTGGACAAGGATTCAGAATATGATTGGTATGTGGTCAACAGAAGTACAGCGGAGAGCGGCCTTGCAAATAAAAAATATGATGCCGTTATTTATTTCCCTTCCGATTTTTCAAAGAATATTTACACGTTTGATGATGAACAGCCAGTCAAAGCTGGTATTAAGTATAAAGTCCAAACGAGCTTGAATGCGGAAAATATGGAAAAAGTGCAAAAGGAATTAGAGAAGACAAAGAACAAAATAAATAAACATATATCCACACAGTATTGGAGCTATGTTTCCCAATCGGTCGAGGACATCCGCAAGAAGTTCGATAATGTCCTTGCGAAAGAAATTACTTTTCAAAACACGATGTACGAATTTTATACCCCAAGCTCGGAAAGCCTTGCTGGGGAAATTAAACAACATAAGGATATGCTTGAAGGAGTTTTTTCCCAAACCAAGGATGCTGGGAAAACGACTAATGAAACATTAGGTGAAATAGGAAACACAAAAGCTCAAATGGCTTCCTTCTTGGAGGATGTTGTATCATTTGAGGAATATCAAAAAGCTCAGAGTAATCTTTTTATGCAGGCATCCACCCAAAATCAACAACTTATAAAAGAGAGTATTCAAGCGTATGATACGGCGATGAATGAGGGAGCCCAGACGGTACCAGAGATTCAGAAGGGGATGAATACGAAATACAGTCTAAATGACCAAGGCATTAATGAGAATGTTGAGGTTATGCAGGAGAAACTTAAGACTAGTAATGATGAATTGGAAGAGTTTTCTACCAATGTGAAAGACAAACAAGTAGAACAAATCACGAAAATTACAGGAGATCAACAAAGCTCAATTGAACAATTTAAACAATCAGAAGAAGCGGGTCTCGATACCCTTCAGGCTACCTTGTTAGAGCAACGCAGAAATCTTGCAAGTAGTTCTGGTGATGGTGGTGTAATTGGAGAAGGTACTACCCCGATAGAAGATATTGAAACAGAAACGGGAAAAGGTGAATCAGATGCTGCTCCTTCAAAGAAGGAACCAATAGATGAACTCTCGCTTCAGGGACTGCTAAACCAAATTAATAGCATTAACACCGCACTTGAAAGTTTGGTGCCGGCAGAGGGGAGTGAAGGGGCTTCAGAACAAATCAGCATTCTTACAGCAGACCTCCAAGCTGAAATCAACAGTCTTAGCGGAACAGTGAACAGCAGAACGGGAAATTATAATCAAGTCGTAACGGAGTTTAATCAACTGGTAGATTCATATAATAATTTGTTAGTACAGTTTACACAATTACAGGATGATTATAATAAACTGGGCACGAATTATAAGGATTTAGGTGACCAATGGCAAAAATCACAGGAGGATATCCAAAAGTTACAAAACATCCAGAGTATGACCATCGACGAGACCATTACTGAAATTAACAATCTGGAACAGGCCCTACTTGAAAAAGTAGGAGGAGAAAGACGAGCGGTGTTAGTGAAATTCTTTAATGATTCTATCACGAACCGTGATTCAGCAGCCCTCCTCGCCTATTATGGTTCACTTTCATCTTATACTGAACTGGCAGAAAGAGTTTCGGAAGCGAATTTAGATGAAGTATTTGCCGCCAATATAAAAGAATTAGAGAACTTAAAAGAAGGCGTTTCTGGAAACATCGATGAAGAAGCGAAACTTGTTAAAGCTAGTTTAGCAGGAGTTAATGAAAACTTTGGGATGTTCTCTGACTCCATTTTGGGTTATATAGATGAATATGATGCAAACGTCGAGTCTGGGCAGGAAGCTACATTAGCTGAATTGGCGGCTATTACAGAGAGGGCTCAAGAAGTGTCTGCTAATTTGACAGGAAATATTGAGGTTCCCGAAATAGAGGATGAACCTACAGGAAGCCTTAATGGTGAAATGTTTGTATCACTTCAAGACAATACGGCAACAACTGTCGGCTTCATTTCCGAACTTGTCAATTCTGTAGCAGAACGGCAGGACACTGTTGTGAATGATACAGCTGACCTGCAGACGAAAGTAGGGTCGGTTCAGGAAAGAGCGGACCAGCTTAATAATAATTGGTCCAAAAATGTAGAATCAACGGAAAAAATTAAGACGGATGTATATAGTGTCTTAAATAACACGCTCGTTGATGATCAGCAGAACGGGTATGTATACGAATATTTAGCGAATCCTGTTCAAATCAGCGGGGAAGTACTTCAAAAGGAAGAGGTTAAGATTCCACCAATCGTCATGTTGGTAATCATACTTATTTCGGGATTATTAATTGGTTTCTTCCTGCATCATTATGCAACAATTCCAATGATGGTGCATGCGGCGTTGTTTACTTTATTGAATCTGATAGTTGGCTTGATAATCAGCATGTATGGTTTGAAGATATATCCGCTTGGTGATATCCAGGCGATTAAATGGACCGTTTTCACTGTCCTACTTTTATTCTTCTGTTCAGCGTTTACTCGACTAGCCTTCTCCATTGGGCCGTTTGTAGGTGCTATCCTTGTAATTGGCTTGATCAGTTTCTTTACCATCCCATTACTAGATTTGATCATGCCTAATTTCAATGTGGACCATCCGGTGGCAGATGTATATATGTCTATTCAATTCGATAGTCAGTTGGCCTTTCTACCAGCTGTTGTTATCTTGAGCATACTCACGCTTATTGGGTCAATCATTCCATATTTAATGAAACGTTTTACAGAAAGAAGAGAAATGGCCTATGAAGCGGAATAAATATTTATTTCTAGCCTTGTTAATTTTATTCTTTAGCCAGCCAACCAATGGGCATGCAGAAGAGGAACCCATAGTGGAGCCGAATGAGTATCATGAAAAGAATATTGATATTCAAACGGAGTATTTTCATGAGGAAGAATTATTGAAACAGAAGCAAAGGCTGCCGGATGAACAAAAGGATCTTACTTTTGAAAGAGGGAAATATGATGTTTTAGACTCGACGAAGGACTCTCTGTTCCTTTCTCCTGTAACGGAGAACAATAATACAATTGCTTCGAAAGCAGAACAACTGGGATTATTTTCAGAAGTGAACATTCGAACGAGGAGCAATGAAGGAACAGAGTCTTCCGTTAGTATTGATTTGACGCTTTTGCTCGGTATCGTTTTAGCACTAGCTGTTATTTGTTTGTTTTTTATACTTATCCCGAAAATGGGGAAGCTGAATGAAGAAGTGAAACGAAAATAAAAATGGCCCGATTCCTGAAGAAAGTCAGAATCGGGCTTTTTTTGTTACATATCTAGAAAGGTTTTAAGAATCCCTAAAAGAAGGGCAACTGCTAAGACCCATATAAAGAATTTTTTATACATGATCATTACCTCGAATTTTTTATGATTAGATTGCATTCATTTTAGCATAAAGATGAAAGAAGAGCAGGTGGTTCGTTATTTGCAAAGGGAGACCTTAAAAGAGAAATATAAGGGATTAGCGATGGAGGGTGGCTGCTCCTGAAGAGTGTGTGGTTGTAGCGAAGGAGACTTCAGAGAAGCAGGGCAGAAAAAGGAAAGGATGCCCCAAGAACTTTGGAACATCCTTCTTTCGCATTATTTAAATAAGTCTGGATAAACGGTCTTTGCTGCGAGCTCTACAGCTTCACCAATCCTCGGTCCAGGACGTGACATAATATTTTCATCTAGTAGATAGACTTGATCATTTTTCACAGCGTTGATATCTTCCCAGCCTTTACGGGATTTAATTTCATCAACAGCATCATCTGCATAGGTAGCAGTTGTAATGATAGCATTAGGGTTTCGTTTGACAATTTCTTCATCTGAAACCTTAACCCAGCCTTTTTGGTCGGCAAAGATGTTTTCAATGCCTGCAGTTTTTAGAATTTCTTGTTGGAAGGTTTCCGATCCTGTTGTATAGATTTCTGGAGCTGGACTAATTTCAAAGTAAGTTTTTTCCTTTTCATCTAATGTTTCAATTTTTTCTTCAACACTTGTAATTTGGGTTTGGATATCTTTCACTAATTCTTCGCCTTTTTTAGTAACGCCCATGACATCAGCGATTTGCCCAATATCTCCATAAACATCATCAAAATTTGTCGCGGATTTTATAATGAATACTGGGATTCCAGCATCTTCAAGTGGCTTCAGCGTCGTTTCATCACCAATGGTATAAGCAATAACGGCATCTGGTTTTAAGGAAATAATTTTCTCTGCATTGATATTCACCGAGTCGGAAACATGTTCAATATCTTTTGCTTCCTCTGGATAATTATCGAAGTCGGTCACGCCAACGACCTTATCCCCCAGCCCTAGTTTAAATAAAATTTCTGTATTACTTGGTTGAAGTGAAACTACTGTTTCCGGAACTTTATCAAATTTTATTTTCTTTCCAGTATCATCGGTAACGGTATAGGCTTTGACTTCTTCTGTCTTATTAGTATCTTTCTTTTCCTTTGCCGTCTGGTCATCCGTTACTCCACATCCGGTAAGGAAAAGGGCAAGTATCAAGGTGGAAATCCAACTAAATCGTATGCTTCTCTTCATTATTTATTCCTCCGTTTTCTTCTTCATTGGTTTGGTTGGGTATGATTTACTGATAAAAGCAATCTCCTCAATACCATGTTGCTTATTGACGTAGACAGCCATCACGAATAGAACATTTGCAAGCAAATGGGCGTAATCAAAGAGAATTTCAGGGATTTCTCTTTCTAAACTAACCTTGTGTAAAGCACGGACCGACTTTTTGGCTTCACTACGGCAAGTATGCAGAACACAGGCGGCGGTTGACCCTTGCGGAAGCACGAATGTCTCAATATGCTCTTTAACTTCTACGACATAATGGTCGTAGATTGCACTTAGACGTTTCAGATCATTGTCGGTAATGGCCAATTTCCCACGGACTGAACCATTTAAATGATAAGTCATCGGCAACAATTCCATTAAATCTCGGTATACATCCGGAACATCCTTTGTAAGCGAGGCGGCCAAGCCAATTTGTGTCGTCAAAGAGTCGGTACGTATTTCATATCGACGGTAGACACGGATTCGCGCATGTATGGATAGCATAAAAAACGAAAATCCTTCTTTGCCATAACTCTTCCTCCTCTTCATAGTTAGATGAATCACCTCGGTATCGCTTTTCTCAGTAAAAGAAAAAGCCGACCAAGGGCATTGGTCGGCATCAATCACCTATGTATCTGTAACAGAAAAAGATGGAAGATTGCCGTACAATCCTCCTATCTTCCGAAGAGCAGAATACGATAAAAAAGGCAGGTCTCCTGGCTCGTGCGTCATTTTACTCTAAGAACCTTCCCATTTGAACAGGATGAATGGTTATCGATGTGAATCTTTATCCTCAAACAGTGGTATTTATCTTATTTCATTAGCACTTACAGTTGCGGAAACAGCTTCGGTTTTACACCAAATTCCCTATTAAGCTGACAAGTCAGCACCTTTTTCTGCAAGGTTTATATTCACTTAGCAACAGTTTACCATACCTTTTTCCTAAAGCAGTATGAATATTTTTAGAGAAATTCGTTTATGGTTTGCGAATTATCTAGTAAACTTACAATGTAAGGTTTAATTGGATGTTAATGTAAAACGTATATCGAGTATAAAGAATATATAATAGGTGTTATATAAGAGTAATAGGGTAATTTCAGGAGGTAGAGAATGATTTATAAGCAGGTAAATCAAAAACTGGAAAAGATTTTAGGGAATATTGAAAAAGTGATTATTGGAAAACGAGATATAGCAGAACTGAGCATCGTGGCACTTCTTTCTGGGGGGCATGTTTTATTGGAGGATGTTCCTGGTGTAGGTAAGACTGTCATGGTCAGAGCACTGGCAAGATCGATAGGCGCAAACTTTAAGCGTATACAATTCACACCTGATTTACTACCTTCAGATGTAACGGGTGTTTCAATTTTCAATCCAAAGGAACAAGAATTTATTTTTAGACCAGGACCAATCATGGGCCATATTATTTTAGCCGATGAGATAAACCGGACATCGCCCAAAACACAATCTGCCTTGCTTGAAGCAATGGAAGAGGCAAGTGTGACGGTTGATGGGGTTACAAGGGGATTGGAGAAACCCTTTTTCGTTATGGCAACACAAAATCCCATTGAGTACGAAGGAACATACCCACTTCCCGAGGCGCAATTGGATCGTTTTCTATTAAAAATGAAAATGGGCTATCCGGGTGTGGACGAAGAAATTGAGGTTTTGCACCGAGCTCAATATGCCGCACCACTTGAAGAGTTAGAATCTGTTATTACTTTAGAGGAATTAATAGCTTTACAGGAAGAGGCTAAAGCAGTGATAGTGGATGACACGATAAAGCGGTATATTGTTAATTTGGCTAATCGATCTCGTACGCATGAGAGAGTATATTTAGGGGTGAGTCCACGTGGATCGATTGCATTGATGAAGGCGGCCCAAGCTTATGCACTTTTGCAGGGCAGAGATTATGTTCTACCGGATGATGTGCAATATTTAGTACCGTTCGTGTTTGCCCACAGACTTATCCTGAAGCCAGAAGCGAATTATGAGGGAGTGGATGCTGGCATGGTGATTCACGAGATTGTTGCGACGATTCAAGTGCCTGTGAAGAGAGCTGTGACCTAATGCGGAACTTGATTAGCATCTTAAAGGAAAACATGAGTGTGATTGGCTTGTTATTACTTATAGCGATTTCCTTTTCTTTTGCGATGTTTCAAGGCGGTTTTGTCAGTTGGTTTATTTTTTATACATTTTTGCCGTTCACTGTGTACTCTACGATTCTACTTTTTTATCCGATTAATAACATTATCGTTGAGAGAAAGGTCAGTAAAAGAGAATGCCGAGCAGGCGATTCTGTAGAAATAGCTTTAACTGTTACCCGTAAAAACAGGCTGCCTCTTTTATATTTGATGGTAGAGGAAGAGTTGCCGAAGGAATTGGAAAATAGGGGGATGCAAAGCAAAACACTTGTCTTTCCGGGTTTCAGGCATACCTTCAGTATGACATATACTTTGGACAATTTGCCACGGGGTGAGCATACATTTCAAACAATCCGTTTCAGGACAGGAGACTTTTTTGGCGTCTTTGAAAAGGAAGCGACATATAATTTACCTTTAAAAATCACTGTTTTCCCTTCATATCATGAGCTTACCTACAGAGATTTTGAGCGCGTATTCAATCAGGGACAAGTGGGATTGACAAAAAAAACACAGCGAGAACATTCAGTAGTGTCTGGCGTAAGAGAGTATCAGCCAGGTGATCAGTTGTCCTGGATTAACTGGAAGGCAACGGCTAAAACAAGTGAAATCATGACAAAGGAATTTGAAGTTCAGAAAAACCGTGATGTGTTTATCGTGCTTGATAATCAGGAATCGCTTTTCTTCGAAGAAGCAATTGTAATGACGGCTTCCTTTGTACATGTCATGTTAAAAAAAGGCATAGAGATTGGTTTCGCTAGTACGGGATCGAGGCAAATCTTACCGACTGGAGGAGGCAATAACCAGAAACGAAAGATTTTTTACCGCCTTGCTAAAGAAAAACCGAGTAGGATAACCACTTGGAACGGGATCATAAGGAAGGAAATTCTGCCGGCCAACGCAGCTGTGATTTTCATTGTCTCGGAATTAACATTAGAAAAGGTAGAAGTATTGAGTGCATTCCGCGCTAATCAAGGATTAACGTTGTTTTGTGTGAAAAACCCAGCAGACTTTACAGATGAGGAAAAAAAATCAAGATCCGCAGCAGTATCACGGGGAATAAAGGTTTGCTTTCTTGAACAGGGGTATCTGCAACACGACAGACGAGAGGTGATGATGAAATGAATGTTTCAACCCCCTTGTTGGAAAAGTGGATGCATGTTCTTCTGTATACCTTTGGTCTGTTGTTGATCACAGAATGGTTAAGGCCTGTTGAGAAACTCACGGATACAGGGAATATTGTTGTTTTTGTTCTGTTTGTGATTTTTTCCCTACTACTGCATTATTTCCACTTCCATTGGCTAATCCGCTGTACCCTCTTAAGTGTTTATATAATGATTTCAGTACAGTTTCTTCATTCGAAAACCGCTTTATTTGAATTTTCATGGTTTAAAGGCTATCTGCTTGATTTCACAGCCAATCTATCAAATATATACGATGGAAAATGGGAGTTACTTTCAAATCCATTTCGAACTTTTCTATTTTTCTTGCTTCTTTGGCTTGTGACATATTTGATTCATTACTGGGTGATGGTGAAGCAAAGTATCTTTTTCTTTTTTATGTTAACGGTGATTTTTATATCGATACTTGATACATTTACTCCCTATGATGGTGATAAGGCAATGATAAGAATCATCATTATTGGTTTTGCAATGCTCGGTCTGCTGGCCTTGATGCGTCTGTCCATTCAGGAGCAGCTTAGGTTTTCAAGGGCTCCTATCAAGAAATGGATCTTGATCCTTACGGGTATGATTGTGATAAGTGTCCTTTTCGGTTTTGGTGCCCCTAAGTTCTCTCCACAATGGCCGGATCCAGTTCCGTATATTACTTCTTATTCAGATAAAGTGATGAAAGAAGATAGTAGTTCCACAGACAAAAGGGTGGGGTATGATGAAGATGATTCGGAACTTGGCGGATCGATAGAGCCAGATAGTTCTATTGTCTTTTATAACAATGCTCCTGCAGGTCATTACTGGAAAGTGGAGAACAAAGATGTCTATACTGGAAAAGGATGGGTTTCCTTAGAGGGAATAGACTTTTTTACTTTTTCTAACGGCCAGGAAATGACTTCGTTAAATACTTACGATATTCCGGAGGTAGTAAAAGCAGATGAAATGTCAGCGAGAGTATCCATGATGGAATTGTATTCTCATATTCTTCATCCGCAGTCAGGTTATTTAAAAAAGGTCGAGGGTAAAAAAGGAAAAGAGTTCAAGTTTTATAAGGATATGGACAAAATCATATCCGAAAAGGAAGACGGCGAAAGCCTTCTATTGAAGGAATATGAAATGACCTACGATATGCCGAGGTTTGATATGGCTGAGCTAAGGAAGGTCACAGAGCCGGATGAAACGATGGGTGTCTTAATGGATAAAAATACTCAGCTTCCAGAGGGCTTACCTAATCGAATATATGAATTGGCATCGCAGCTTACAATTAATGAAACAAATTGGTACGATAAAGCGAAAGCCATTGAAAATTATTTTGATGGTCCAGATTTTGTTTATTCAAAGGATGATGTTGCGTATCCGGGGGCAAATCAAGATTATGTCGATCAATTTTTATTCGAGACCCAGATTGGATATTGCGACAACTATTCAACTGCAATGGTCGTCTTACTACGTGCCGCCAATATACCGGCTAGGTGGGTAAAGGGTTATACTGAAGGAGAAAAATCAATTTATAAGGGTGAATCCGTTTATAAGGTAACGAATAATAATGCTCATTCCTGGGTAGAAGTTTATTTTTCTGGAATTGGCTGGATTCCCTTTGAACCAACAAAGGGATTCACTGGAGAAGTTGAATTTTACAATTCGGACTTGAAACAGGATGATATAAAGAATTCGGAGACGGACACTCCAGCTAATGCAGAGCAGAAAAAGATGGAGACTAGTGAACGTCATGATACTCCTGATAAGGATACTCTAGCATCTAGAGACAGGTTTGTGGGAAGCCAGGAAGGAATCGTGAAATGGACTTCTATCACTCTCATAAGTTTGTTGATGCTTGTGACAATTGGTTATTTCTCTAGAAGGAAGTGGATTCCGCACCTGCAGATTCTCCGCTATAAAAAGAAATCTGGCTCTCATTTTACGACGGCCTATCTATTATTATTGAAACAATTAAAACGAGCTGGTTTAGCGCGTCCAGAAGGGCAAACGTTAAGGGAGTACGCCGCATATGTGGATGCAGTGTACGGTACAGATGAGATGCAGAAGTTGACAGCTCGTTACGAATTAATAATTTACCGTGGAGACGTTGAAAATGGCGAATGGGAGCACTTACAAATCGGTTGGGAAAGCTTAATGAAAAAAACTAGCTCTTGACCAGCTTTTTATTATATTGATACAATAACTTAAACTAATATATCCTTCATATATCCTCGATAATATGGATCGAAAGTTTCTACCGAATCACCGTAAATGATTTGACTATGAAGGCGGATTTTAACAGGAAAGCTGAAAATCTGCCTTCGTCTGTACTTTTTGTGTATTTTTGAGGGTGGATTTTTAGTTTTTCTTTTTTTATGATAATATTTTTTATAAGAAACTATCACTCGATTTTTTGGGTGAATTACATTGATAGAGGTGACGTTTGTGCCGGGGAAAACAGAATTGCAAAAAAACCAGGAAATGATCGTAGTACTTGATTTCGGAAGCCAATATAATCAATTGATTACTCGTCGTATTCGTGAATTTGGTGTGTACAGTGAGCTTCATCCTCATACAATTACAGCAGAAGAAATTCTAAAAATGAATCCAACTGGGATTATTTTTTCAGGCGGTCCGAACAGTGTGTATGATGCATCTGCATTTGGCTGCGATGAGCGCATTTTCGAATTAGGTCTGCCGATTTTTGGTATTTGTTATGGTATGCAGCTAATGACGAAACATTTTGGCGGAAAAGTGGAACCAGCTAAAAACCGTGAATACGGAAAAGCAACACTTGCCATTCAAAATGATTCTAAGTTATTCGGCGATCTGCCAAAAGAACAAATTGTCTGGATGAGCCATGGTGATTTAGTTGTCGAAACGCCTGAAGGTTTCACCATCGATGGAACGAACCCATCTTGCCCGATCTCAGCTATGAGTGATGAGTCACGTAAATTGTATGCAGTACAATTCCATCCAGAAGTACGTCATTCTGTATACGGAAATGATATTTTGAAAAATTTCGTATTTGGCGTTTGTGGTTGCAAAGGCGACTGGTCCATGGAAAACTTCATTGAAGTCGAAATGGAAAAAATCCGTCAAACGGTCGGGGATAAAAAAGTACTATGCGCCTTGAGCGGCGGAGTGGATTCATCCGTTGTTGCTGTATTGATCCATAAGGCAATTGGCGATCAGTTAACATGTATTTTCGTTGATCATGGATTATTGCGTAAAGGGGAAGCCGAAGGTGTAATGGAAACATTCAGTGAAGGCTTTAATATGAACGTAATAAAGGTCGATGCATCAGAGCGTTTCCTTTCGAAACTTGCTGGCGTTTCCGATCCGGAACAAAAACGGAAAATTATCGGTAATGAGTTCATCTACGTATTCGATGATGAAGCAACGAAGCTTGAAGGTATTGATTTCCTTGCACAAGGAACACTTTACACAGACATTATTGAAAGTGGTACGGCTACTGCACAAACAATTAAATCGCATCATAACGTTGGCGGTCTGCCGGAAGATATGCAATTTAAATTGATTGAGCCATTGAATACTTTATTCAAAGATGAAGTGCGTGCTCTTGGAAGCGAAATGGGGATTCCAGATGAAATCGTTTGGCGTCAGCCGTTCCCTGGTCCTGGTTTAGGTATTCGTGTATTAGGGGAAATATCGGATGAAAAACTTGAAATCGTTCGTGAATCTGATCATATCTTACGTGAAGAAATTAAAAAGAATGGTTTGGAACGTGAAATCTGGCAGTACTTCACGGTGCTTCCTAATATCCGTAGTGTAGGGGTCATGGGCGATGCTCGTACGTATGATTACACAATTGGTATTCGTGCGGTTACATCCATTGACGGAATGACTTCAGATTGGGCTAGAATTCCATGGGATGTACTTGAAATCATCTCAACAAGAATCGTTAATGAAGTAAACCACGTAAACCGCGTCGTGTATGACATTACGTCTAAGCCACCTGCAACAATCGAGTGGGAATAGAATAAAAACATCTGATCAGTGAAGGGTTTAACCTTCACTGATTTTTTTATTTAAGTTAAGTTGCTCCATTTATCCAGTTTTAGCATGATTCGTTTATTAAAATAGGTTTCCTAGATTAGTGAAAAAGGGGAAGGATAGGTTGAATGCTTACATTTTACGTATGTTTATGGGTGTATTATCATGATAATTAGGATAAAAAGCGAACATTGTCTAAAATTACATATAAAATATTCGTTTAAGATATTGACGATTATTTTTGTGACTGGTACACTATACCTATAATAATAAAAAACATAATTGTCGTATAATATTGGGGATATGGCCCAAAAGTTTCTACCAAGCTGCCGTTAACAGCTTGACTACGATGTGAATGAATTGGTGAGTTAGGATAACTGCCACTTCTTTACATATTAGTAGTCAAGCCCGGTTCGGAAGCGAATGGGGCATTTTCCTTTTGGCTTACGATTCTATGATAGGGGAGACTCATTAATGAAGAATTACTTTCGGTTTAATGAACTGGGAACTAATTATCGTCGGGAAATACTGGGTGGTCTAACAACGTTCCTTTCTATGGCGTATATCCTGGTTGTAAACCCTGTGATGTTAACTTTACAAAGCATCGAGGACTACCCAGATGAATTAAGAATGGATTACGGAGCAGTTTTTGCCGCGACAGCCTTAGCCGCTGCGATAGGTTCAATACTGATGGGGCTCATAGCTAGGTATCCAATATCTCTTGCTCCAGGTATGGGCTTGAATGCATTCTTTGCTTTTACCGTTGTACTTGGTTTTGGAATACCATGGCAGACAGCTCTAACAGGAGTTTTGATCTCAGGGATAATCTTCGTTCTACTGTCTCTATCAGGAATACGAGAGAAAATTATTAATGCAATTCCAGTTGAATTGAAATATGCGGTTGGAGCGGGTATTGGTTTGTTCATTACCTTTGTAGGGTTCCAAAATGCAGGAATTATTACGAATGATGATAGCGTGCTTGTCGGTCTAGGTGACCTAACATCAGGAAATACTTTATTGGCTGTGTTCGGGATTGTCGTAACTGTTATATTAATGACAAAAGGCGTAAAAAGCGGCGTGTTCATAGGGATGGTCATTACGGCTATCGCAGGAATGATATTTGGACAAGTGCCGGTTCCAGATAAAATAATCGGGGCAGTTCCAAGCATTGCACCAACATTTGGAGTTGCATTTGATGCATTCGGAAATCCAGGTGAGCTATTCACTGGTCAAATGTTAATCGTTATTTTAACCTTCTTATTTGTAGCGTTCTTTGATACAGCTGGTACGTTAGTGGCTGTTGCTCAGCAAGCAGGTTTGATGAAGGATAATATTCTTCCGAGAGTAGGTAAAGGGTTGCTTGCTGATTCTCTATCCATAGTTTCAGGTGCAATTCTAGGAACATCAACTACAACATCTTATGTAGAGTCAACATCGGGTGTTGCTGCTGGTGCCCGAAGCGGTTTTGCAGCTGTGGTTACAGGTTTGCTATTTGTCCTATCCCTTTTCTTCTTCCCGCTTCTTTCCGTTGTGACATCAGCGGTAACTGCGCCAGCGTTGGTTATAGTGGGTGTATTAATGGCATCTTCACTTAAAAACATTGACTGGCATAAGTTTGAAGTGGCAGTACCAGCCTTCTTCACAGTTATCATGATGCCGATGACATATTCGATTGCAACAGGGATTGCTTGTGGTTTTATCTTTTATCCCATCACGATGTCAATGAAAGGGAGAGCGAAAGAAGTTCATCCAATTATGTGGGGTCTTGGAGTCGTCTTCCTTCTATACTTTATTTTCTTGAAGTAATAATAAGAGCAAGTGAGAGGGGGTCCCGTTTATGGGGC
>NZ_JBFUIB010000050.1:0-19779 GCF_056402095.1 Peribacillus sp. P4_C12 | reverse complement strand
GTGGAAAATGCGTGCAGTATATGTAATAATATGGGATTTTTGATAGATCCCCTATTTCACTCTGCCCTCATCTTATCAAAACGGTCCTATCTCTTTCGTTCATCTAAAGCAACCTATACCATGTGGTTTGAAATCCTGCGAATAAGCGAGTATTCGTGAGCATTATCTATTAAACTGAGGGAGTTCTATAAGGATTATTGTAGAGTTGACACAAACTGTGCAACAAAAAAAGGAATCAAAAGGTTCCTAATCATTACTTGTTATCCTTTATTTGATGTTTTTTAGGATTGTCTACTTTGAAAGCAGTTTCGGTTTCATGATCTTTATTGATTTGTTCAATACTTGAATTTTGAATTTCCTTCTTTGTCATTGATGCTTTGCCGGTGTTCGTGCTGGTGTTGGTGCTTTTGCTGGTGTTGATGTTTTTGCTGGTGCTTTTGCTGGTGTTGGTGCTTTTGCTTTCAGAGTTATTCACCACCTTATTTAATATTCGTAATTATTTTGCCTAACAATTCTAGAACCATTCATAAAAAATAAGATGACAGTTTCATCAATAAATAATTCAAACAAATATTAAGACAGTACGAGTACACTATGCTTGTTGAACTAAACTGCCCCGTAAGTTCATAAGAAAAAGCTACCTTAAAGACAACTCCGATCTTCAGCTAACGCACCCGTTAGCTCAATAAGAGGTACCTCCGACACTTTATCCTATGAACTGAAATGGAGACTATTGTGTCATTTTCCTAATTAGAGCATAAGGTGATATAACCCACAATAAGTTCCTCCTTAATACAAAAAGGAGATGTTTCTTTATGTCAGATGGCGGTTTTGGATTTGGTGGAGGTGGAGGTTTCGCCTTTATAGTCGTTTTGTTTATACTCTTAATCATTGTTGGAGCCAGCTTTGTTGGTGGAGGCTGCTGCTAAAACAGTATGAAAAAAGCCGACCTTTATTGGTCGGCTTCTTCAAATTTGATTCCTATTTCTGGGGAATRATAGCTATTTTGAACACTCTAATTATGGTCCAGACCACAAAACGCGAAAAACTATGATAATACATTTTATGAAAAAATAAAGCCCCGAATTTCCTTCGCTTAGGATCTTCAAGGATCTCATATCTTATGCAACTAACGCACCCGTTAGTTCTAGAAGAAAAGCGAACCTTATTCAAGAATCGCGCCCGATTGCTGAAGATAGATTTTTTACCATTTCAACAATCCAAAAAAATCAGTCGTAAACACTGAAAGTAAAAATATTGATATTATCACTAATTGAATAGTTGAAAAAATATAATCATTTCTATTTTCTGCATATCTCTTCTCCATAATTACTCTAGCTGTTTCAGATGCAATTATAAAAACAAACAAAAGGATATGCGTTTCCAAAAACCAAATATGCTCTAAAGGGTCACGTTTGACGTTAGTGAAAAAACCGATAAACAAAAAGACAATAAAAATGATTCTAATTGTCCAATCAATTTTTTTGTGTTTATAATTTACATGGCCATAGGAAAACAATTTTTTCTTTTCAACATTAAGCCATTTTCTCAAAACTTTATTAATGAAAAAGAGAAAAAGCCCAAAAATAGATAACATTAAAATTAACTTTACGAAAACACTCTCCACGAACGAATCACCACCTACCAAAAAACTCTTTCTTTTTATCAAGTTCCAATTATTTCAAATATACTCATTCTAAACAAGACCCATCTTCAATAAAATGGCCCAATTGTTGAACAACTCCATATGCACTCTTGAACTATCCTGCCCCTTTAGTTCCATAAGAAAGTGTTGCGTAGCAACCCTATTGTTAAACTCAAGCACCCTTCTGCAAATTAAATAGGGAGATTATTCCCGAAAGAACCTCTCCCTGTTTTTTATTTAGCGGCAGTATTTATCCCTTAATGCAAGTGCATATCTAACCGATTGCTCTGCACCTTTTTCTTGATCCTCAATCATTTGTTCTAGAAGTTCTGCTGGCGGATAATAGTAATCCAATGGTTTAATTACATTTAAATCATAAGGAGGTTGTCCCACCTTAAATGCTCCTTCGCCTACTGCAAAGACTCCGCCTGTACCAGGCTCTCTCTTAAAATGGATGGCATACGGGAAGCACATTTCAACGTTGATTCTAGTCAACATTGAATTCTCAATCAATATTTTAAAACATTCTTCCAAATCGATATTACCAGTCCCAGCAGGTACGCCACATACCCTGTAATCTTCGCCATCATGGACGATAATATGATCCTTAAAATGAGTTGTAAAGGCATATGGTGCTAATTTTCTTACAGCTTCAACCGGGTCCTCCCATGCCATCATTGCATTCCCGAAATCACAATGGGCACCAACCCAAGGGCTGTTGACTTCCTTAATGATTTGAATCACTTCATCCGTTAACTCTTCCTCGTGATTTTCAACAGCAAGCTTGATTCTATATTTCTTTAATAATGGTACAATTTGTTTAATATCTTCAGGAGCCCTTCTCAATCTGTCTGGATCATATTCTCCCATGCAGGCATACGTACGAATGACATCCGCTCCAATTCTATGTGCAGCCTCAATGACCTCAGTTAGATGTTTCGGATCGGTTCCATTTGTATCGATTTCAGCGAAAAATCCATACTTTTGAATTTCTTTTTTCACCTTGTCTAAGTATTCCGGTTCAAATGATTCTAATGTACCAATTCCTGGTAAATTTGGCCATGGAACAATATTGATCATGACTCCATCTAATCCCAATTCGGCTGTTTTTCTGATAAAACCGAAAATATCCATTCGACCTGTAATAAACTGCAAGTGAAAGCTTTCTGTCTCTAATCCAATTTTCATGTTTTATCCACCTTTATGTTAATTTATTGTGCCGAGAAGAAATTAAACTAAATTTTGTTCGACTTCTATTTTTATTTATAATTAATTTCTACTTAACGACTTTGCTTACGAAAGTTCTCTTAAATTAGGGAAGAACCAGCAACTAAACGACGAAACACATTCTCCCCAAAAAAGAATAATTGGTCACCTTTTTACCTCGGCCATCAATTCAATTTCAATCATTGCATTCATAGGTAATTCTGCTACCTGAATGGTACTCCTAGCTGGAAAAGGCTTCGAAAAATATTCCGCATAAATTTCATTTACAGTTTGAAAATCTGATAAATCAGTCACAAATATAGTTGTTTTCAATACTGAATTCATTTCTAGACCTTTTTCTATTAAAATGTGCTTTAAATTTTCTAAACATTGTCTTGCTTGGTCTTCAATGCCTATAGCTAATTTATTAGTATTAGGATTTAAAGGGAGTTGCCCCGAAATATAGAGAATCCCTTTTGATAATACCGCTTGGGAATATGGTCCAATAGGTTGTGGCGCATTACTTGTTAAAACTGCTTCTTTCATAATAAAAATCTCCTTTTTATCTACAATATTTTCCTCGTAACTTTT
Organism: Peribacillus sp. P4_C12; assembly: GCF_056402095.1. Classification (NCBI taxonomy): domain Bacteria; kingdom Bacillati; phylum Bacillota; class Bacilli; order Caryophanales; family Bacillaceae; genus Peribacillus; species Peribacillus sp. P4_C12. Next base: position 16,337 of record NZ_JBFUIB010000050.1, on the reverse strand, counting down.
TGACCGTTTGTACAGATTCTTTAATTTCATTATCTTGGGCCAATAACATTTGTTCTAAAAGATCATCACTTGGATAGTATGTTGTTAAAGGATCAATCAGTTTTTGATTGAAATACGGTTTTTACATCTTAAATGATCCTTTCCTTATTTCGCTTACTCCCCCCGAACCTTTAGGTCGTTTAAAAGTAGAAACATATGGATGACACATTTCTAAAATTATTCTGTGTAAAGTATGACTCCGTCTAATCCTAATTCAGCTGTTTTTCTGATAAAATCGAAAATATTCATTCAACCTATAATAAACTGCAAGTGAAAGCTTTCTGTTTCTAATCCAATTTTCATTTGTTACCCAAATTTAAGCCAATTTATATATCGATAAAAAATTAAGCATTCATTTAATTATCTTCCAAATATCGGTTAGTTTGTTTTTTCTTTTTTAAAATTTTAACTGAATAGTTACTTATAATAAAACCTATAGCTGCAAATGCAATCATAATCAAAAATACATATCTATATCCAGTAATTCCAGGATTGTGATCCAGAATATTACCATACATGGCAAAGGCGAAAATTGAAGGAGCATAACCAACTAAACAAGCTACTGATACGGCAGCACCGCTTATTTCTTTTGGAATATCAATTTCATCTAATGGGGCAAAAAACACAGCCCGTTGAGTAAATACGATCGATCCGAAGCCAAGTGTCGCAATTATTCCTATATAAATATTCATTTTGCCATGTGGAAGCATAATAAAAATTATCATTGCAATAATGGATAAGAGAAATGTAAATCTAAGGTATTTTGTCGCTGATTTAAATTTTTTATCAACTAGGAATCCACCGATGGGACCGCCTATCATTTTTAATCCGTATTGGTTTATAATCCCATATGCACCTAATAATGCTACCGGCATTCCATAAATTTCTTCCAAGAACGGAATAAAGTAAGTTAAACCTGCGTAAACCGTATAAACGCAAAATATTGTAAATGAGGAAAACCACAGTATGGGAGTTTTAATTGCTTGAATCGCACCTTTCAAAGCTACTTTATTTTTACTAATTTCTTCCCCACCCTTATCAAACGTTTCAATAATATCGTCCTCTATAAAGAAATAACTAATAATACCAACAATAATTGTAACCAAGGCAAAGAATAAAATTGCGGCTCTGAAACCTAATGACTCAGATCCTAACCAAATAAATATACCTAGAGCAGAGAATGCAACGATTGTATCTACAACACCACGGCCAGCTTCAAGAAATCCAAACATCCTGCCTTGTTCGTCGGAGTCTCCAAGCAATTTAACGGTTTTTATCAATACTGGCCAAAAAGTAATCTCTGTAAATAAAGCCATTACTCCCCAAGAAGCTAAAATTCCATAATAACTTGGTAAAGTAGATAAATAAATCCCAGTTGCACCTACACCAATCAATCCAATCGGAATTAACTTCCTTTTAGAAAATCTATCAGTGATATAAATGGAGACTACATAACCAAACATTTGTATAATAGCATATACAGATAATGCCAAACCTATTTGGGTATGTGAAAGGTGAAAATATTTTTGCATCGGAACGTAAAAAGCATCTTTTAAGGATGATAATTTAAATATTGTTCCCCCTCCCAAAATTAAGATACATAAGGTAAACCATTTTTGGACCTGCTTCTGTGCTACTGCCATAAACAATCCCCCCTCATAAATATGAAAGTAATTAGCGGTATTCGTTAAAACTCAAAATTCACCTTTATTAATTGGAAAAATATTCAATTAATATTAGTTTTTGCATTGACAYTTATTTTTGAACCACGAAGTTCTCCAAATATCGATAAATCGCATAAGCTACCCCATTCTCATCATTWTTAAGGGTTGTCGTTGTACAAACAGCTTTTATGACATCTTTYGCATTTCCCATCGCTACGCTGTATCCAACTTTCTGGAACATGGATAAATCATTGTTGCTGTCCCCGATTGCCATAGCCTGATCTAAGGAGCCATTCATCAAAAAAGCCAATTTTTCAAGGGCCATTCCTTTTGAAGCTCTTTTACTAGTCATTTCAATGTTGTGATCAGCAGATGAAACAACCATCAACTCATCAAACTTTTTGAATTGKYTCCATGCTTCCTCTAATTTCTTTTTATCAAAAGAACATGCTAATAYGTTATAGAATTCTTCCTCCTGTTTTAAGATATCATGATAGTTTTCRACTAAAACATATCCAAACTGGTCAAATTGCCTTTCCGCTAYTTCAACTAATTCTTTCATATCTGTATTCAAATCKGCGCTTTTCAAACTTTTAATCTCATTATGGAAATGTTCTCTTCCCTTWKTAAGMGTATAAATRGCTTTATCAGTAAACACTTCGTAATAATAATTMCGTTCATCTAACCATTGGAGAATAGATTCGACACGATCTTTAGTTATCGTAATAGAAGAAATGCRCTTTCCGCTTTTKGAATGARTGGTTGCACCATTTGTCCCGATTACAAATGGGGAAATCCCGGCTTTTTCACAAATTKTTTGAACGTCAAAATAAGCSCGTCCTGTTGAAATAACTACTTCAAAGCCTCTATCTTGGGCATATTGAATCGCCTTTATATTTTCTTCACTAATTTCATTCTGGTCGTTTAATAATGTTCCGTCTAAATCTATCGCAATGWAACTCATGCTATATAGCYCCTTTTCTCATTCWATCTATWAAATTCYCTTTCTAGCTTTTWTACCTGCTATCAATAAAAATCYAATCAAAAAAGAGAGTACTCCCTCWTCCATCTCGATATKTCCTTTTATGGGCTATGCTTGAATCCAATTGATYTCCTCTAATTTTGAATGATTTCTCCATTCCTCTGGAAATGGTTGCYCGCAGACAATCACATCGACTTTTTCTAGAGGACAAACTTTACTAAAATTCCCCAGTTCTCTTGTAAATCCAAGCTATCCTCACCAGCAGAAACTAATTGTAAAATTTCAGGACGAATGGCGACTTCATTCTTTCAGGGTTAACGAACTTGGATCCTTAAAACTGGAGCAGCCTCCTCTTTAGTAGCTCCACATGCAGCTAATCCTAGTACACTCACTTCTAACATCACAGCTTGAATAGACTTGTAACAATTCTTCTTGAATGTGTAATTCATAAAAAGTGCCCCATTTAATGTGGAATGTTTAATGTTTATTACTGTTTGTTACGGTTCAATCGTAATCATTCAATATAAACCCCACATTAATCCAATGTTAAGATTTTGTAAATCAGGTCTTAATTTGTCCAATTCACCTGCTCTTATTTTCATTATCAACTAGAAAAAAGCCTCAACAGCTGACTGTAAAGAGGGGAAAGTAAAGGCAAATCTATTAAAGATAAAATGAAAAGTTTTTTATTCAAACATATCACTCTTTTCAGTTCGTCATTAAACAAAGCTCCTGGTTAGCTAAATAACACTTATGCAAAAAACTCTCTTGAAACAAGAGAGAATTTGACATTAGTGGCTCCTTTCGAAATATAAGAAGCACAAAAACTCCTTATCTATCAAGGAGTTCCGCTAGTTTTTTGGAGTACACGGCAATGGAGGTGTATATGGTCCTATTCAGTTGATGAAGGAGAATGAGGGACAAGAATATTAAAAAAAGCATCACTTAACAGACAAAAGGAATAATGCCACACACGTCATGAGGACTACCGGCAGCAGTATGCTTTCTGCAGAAACGATGGAGGAATATTACAAAAGGGGATTGGAATTATCACTTAGAAAATTGAAAAAACGTGCTTCATTTTTTAGGCAGACCCACGAAGCCTGCCTAATCTTTATGCTTATTGCTTCGGCTCGAGACCGAACTGGTACAGGAAGTATCTATTAGCCCCAATCAATCAAAGGAAGATTAAGGAACAATGGGGAGAGAACCGCTATCGAACGGGTCAACACAGGCTAAAGAAGTTTTCTATAAGAATGCATTTCTTCTTTTTCTTTGCCGTATCCTTTTTTCTCTTTTTCCTTTAAGACATAGCTGAGCAAGTCCAGTAAAATACGTGCTGCTACTTGTCCGGTCATACCTGTTGGATCATATGGGGGAGCTACTTCAACTAAGACTTCTCCTCTTTTGGCAATTCCTTGGAGCAATTCATTAACCTCATCATAAAGGAGGCCGCCTGGAGAAGGTGTACCTGTTCCAGGCGCGATTGACGGATCTATTCCGTCAATCTCAATAGTTACATAATATTTTTCTCCTGCAGGAATTTTCTCTAGCACTTCCATAAGCCCCTTCTTTCTCATCTGACGGGGCGACAAGATCACACTCCCATATTTTCTTGCTGCGTCGACGTCTTCTTTTTGGCTGCTGCTAATTCCGCGGATACCAAACTGAAATATTCTCTGAACATGATCCAGTTCAGATAAGCGTCGGATACAATTTCCATGGCCATACCGCATAACGAACTACAGGAATGCTAACCTGCCCCGATAGTTGCATAAAGAAAAAGCCGCCCTAAAGACAGCTCCGATCCTAAGCTAAAGCACCCGTTAGTTTAAGTACAAACCTTCACAATCTTGCTAACCTGCCACGTTAGCTTAACAATGAAAACAAACTACAATACAAATATCATAGAAGCCATTACTAAAAATGGAAATAAAACAAGTAGCAATATTGATACTCCTGTCTTCCAATTATTTTTTAATTGAAGTAATTCCTTCTTAGCCTTTTCCTTATTTTTAAGCGACCATATAATAATTCCGACCCAATAAATTGCTAAAAATATATAACTTGAAGTATCCATAAAATCACCTCTTATAACAATTTTCCGTAATCAATGTTTAACTATCATTCTTTCACAAATCTGCCCCGTTTGTTCAATAAGAAAGGCGATCCTTCCTTATTAAAGGATCGCACCCTATAGATAATTAACAAAGTGAATTAGTGGTCTTTTTTTTTAATCCTTTAATTGTTGTATAAATAGGATATAACAATAACAAACCTCCAAATAGCAATATCCCATATTCTTCATTAGGAAGATATTTATCTAATAAATCATTCAAAAATAGATTTCCTGTTATGATGAAGATTAGACCTGATGTGAAAAATATTAAAGACCTGTTGAAAAAACTTTTCGTTTTAAATTTCTTGTCCTTAAAACCATTAATTAAGCCTAAAACCACAGACAAAACAAGTAAATCAGTGATATTCATACGCCTTAACCTTCTTTTTTATTTTCAGCATAAGCGAAAAAAATTCTATTTCATATATGAAAATTATAACATTCCTACTTCAACTAACCTGCCCCGATAGTTCCATTAGAAAAAGGCTGCCGCAGCAACCCCTATTATTGAACTAAAGCACCCGTTTGTTGATTAAGAATTCTTCTTCTACTTTTGCAAAATCACTCCATAAATCTATTTCATTAACTTCATATTTTTCTTTTTTTAACCTTTTAATCATTAGTTCCAACGCCGTTTTTAAGTGACTTATTAGATATTTCTTAATTTCTATGGTGTTGACGATTTCCCATCTTTCACGAGGCATACCTATATGAATTTCGATATACCTATGTTTTTTACTTAACCGTAACCTCTGAAATCCTTCAAACTTCCAATACCATAGGTCTCCGTCAACAAATATAGTCGGGGCTATTTCATCCACTTCTTTGCAATAAACTTTATTACAATGTTTATTAAGTAGAATACTTATTCGAGTAATAAATTGACCAACAGCTTTATCAGCTTTTGGGTCTCCTAGTTGTGCACCAAAGGTGATATATTGCGAATCCATTTGTAGACACCTTCTTTCATAGAGCCTTCCTATTAAAAAATAAAATGATATTCCTTGTTCAACTAAACTGCCCCGTTTGTTCCATAAGAAAAAGCTGCCTTAAGACAGCTCTTCGGATAAATCTTTCGCCCATCCTTACTTTTTCATAACGGGGATCCATATTTCACTTCTAAATGTTGGTGAGGTTACATCTTTATTTTCATTCCAAAGGATTTCCGGCCCTTCTATTTGTTCATAATTAGAGGATGGGAACCATTCAGAATAAATACGTCCCCATACATTTTGCAGTGTTTCAGGAAAGAGGCCGACTGCTTCGAATACCGCCCATGTAGATGCATCAACTTCAAGMTGTGTTAAGTTATCTGGACACTCCCTCGTTGTTGCTGCGCCGATATAATGATCAAGCTCCCCTTTTTCGTCCAACCTTCCTTCGGAAAAGTTCGCAGATGCACTAAGCAGTCCTAATGGCTCGACATTCGATAGGTTTTTAAGTTCATTTATCGTTTTCTCGTCTAAACTTTCCCACATAGATGCGATCTCTGGATTAACCCCGTTAAAAATGATTGGAACTCTTTTTTTAATTCCAATTATGTGAAATGCCTCTTTTTCTTCAATTCGATAGTTCATTTCACTGCCTCCTTTTATGGATAATTGGAAGGACATCGGTGGATAGGCTTTAAGTGAATGGCTATTACTTCTCGCTTCTGATGGTGTGATGCCATGCAAATGTTGAAACGCTCTTGCAAAAGAATCTGGTGAGCTGTATCCGTACTTTATCGCTATATCAATGACCTTTATGTTGTTATCTTTAAGCTCAAACGCTGCAAGCGTAAGTCGTCTTCGGCGGATATACTCGGATAGTGAAATACTTGCAAGGAACGAAAACATCCTTTTAAAATGATATTCCGAGCAATAAGCTAGCCTTGCAACTTCTTTAAAGTCGATTTCGTTCGTAAGATTTTCTTCAATGAATTTAATGGCATCATTCATATTTTTGAGCAAATCCATTCAATGACCTCCTTATATCAATAGAATAGCAGGAGTTGAAACGAATCATCCGACATTCTGTGCACGATTATGTAGGGTCTAATCCCTTTCGCACCTGTTGTTGAAATAGTCTTATTGTTGATATGGGGATTTACGAACTTTTTGCATAAATCGTTCTGGATTATCAATCTGATTAAAACCGTATTTTTTATATAATGCATGTGCATCATTGGTAGCTAACATAAACCTACGAACCTCTTGTAGTTCGGAATGGTTGGTGATAACATCCATTAACCATTTTGATAATCCCAATTTACGATAGTCTGGTAATATAAACACATCGCAAAGGTACGCAAATGTTGCTAAATCTGTTATTACCCTTGCAAAACCAACTTGTTCAATACCTTCATTTCCTATTTCACCTTTATAAACCCCAAAACATAATGTCGTATTTTCAATTGACTTTATTACTGTTTCCTTTGGTATCCCCTTTGACCAGTAAGCTTCTTGATTCAAAAAATTATGTATTAAATCTACATCTAAATACTGTTTATTAGTAGACATCGAAAATCCTTTAATATTCATTTTACATCCCCCCTGAACTTTTTTAATTTTCTGTAATTATATCAAACAACCGATTTTAATCTATTAATTTAACTTGCTCGATTAAGTTCATTTACCATCTTCTTTAACAATCCATCCCCTTGTTGAACTATCCTGCCCCTTTAGTTCAACAAGAAAAATCAATAACACCCTTTAACAAAGCCTTTTTTTTAGATCTAAGTGGTTTTGACCACACTCTTCTATTTTTTGATAAGATAGATAAATATGGTAAAAAGGGAGATGGTTTTGTTGAAGAAATTAAATATTGATCCCGAGTTACTGGAACAAATAAAGGTTGGTGCTTTAGTTGTTTGTGCAGTAAGCCTTTGGGTTATTGCTTACCAGATGTATATGAACTTTGAAGATGTTGTTCAAATGTTAGCTGCACTTGTAAACAAAGGGAATTGAAAGGAATGAAAAATACTTTAGTAGCCATAGGGATACTTGCCGTTTTAATTATCGGGGGAAGTATTTTTTATTTTTCGACTCAACCTACGAATGCAGAATTAACCTACGCTGAACAGTTAAAATCAGATGTTCACGAATACTTAACCAACGAGAAGAACTACGATGAAGCCAGCATTGAAGAAATTAAAGTGATCGATAACGCTAAGGTAAATAGGAATAAACGATTTGAAATCGCCGTTGTATTTAAGGACGATAAAGACAGCGTATATTACTACCAGTATGATAAAAAATCCGGGAAAGTAGAGCAATTTGCAATGACTGGCACAAAACACGAGGAATGAAGTTACAAAGGACCACAATAAGTTAAATATATATAAGGACAATTAGTTATCTAAAAATAAAGCCTGTATCTTAGATTACCAAGTAATCATTGATACAGGCTATTTTTTAAAAACATATTTATACTTCAATTAACGCACCACTATTCTCCCGCATTACACCGAGCCATATTGTATCTGCCGTATAAATATGAATAAACGTCTCCGCAATCGAGGAAAAAACACTTTGTATTTCCCGATCATAAATGTCCCTCGACAATTCTTTCAATCGCTCGAAAAACTTGTTGTTCGCCCAAACATGATAATCATACAACTGTAACGCATGATGTTTTTTCATCAGAGGTTCCTCCTCGTATAAGTTATTTTTTTCTACCTTAAAATACTTCTGTCTTCATTGTAAAAATCCTTTATTCCACAATCTGGCCCGATTGCTGAACAAATCAATTTTTTCTGGATTTTGAGCTTTTTTAATTTTCATGGGAGTTCAATAAGAAAAGCGATTCTTATTAAAGAATCGCGCCCRATTGMTGAAGAACATTATTTAGAATAATCAATTATTTAGGATATAATTTTCCTTGAATTAGATGGGTATGGGGGCTATAACCCCATCACAATGTCTCCTTTTTCTCTTTTTGGAACCAAGTCTCTAACAGCTCTTGCTCTCTTTCTCGTGATATCCCTGTTTTTCGTTCTGTATCCTGTCTCGCTTTCTCCCATTGATACACATCATAAACAGTATCTTCAAGAGGTCGGAAGGAAAGACCAGCGTTAACAGCTTTTTCTATACTGATGAAAAAAGATCCTTTCCACGGTTCTGTTTCTTCTTCTAACGGGAAGTGTTCAGGAATCCATAAAGGCATTTCCGTCCATGGCTTTACTTTGTGCTCCAATATAAACTGTTCTTCTGCCCACACAAATTCGGTATCGCTGTTTGTGACAGCTTTACAGGTGTTTAATAGCTCTTTCATAGTCAATTCATAATTCGGACCTGTTACATTAAACGTGCCTTTTTTTCTGTTTTCTGCCATATTGAACACCCATGTTGCTATATCTTTTACGTCAATCAATTGAACAGGACGATCTGAACGTCCCGGCACCAATACTTTTCCACCTTGTGCCACACGCTGAACCCAGTACGGAAGCCGATCCGTATAGTCAAACGGTCCGACAAGCAGCCCTGCTCTTATATGCAAAACACGCCCTGGCCAATGCTTTTCTGCTTCTGCTTCACAAAGTACTTTCAACGCGCCGTAATACTCATAGGGAGAAATTTTCCCCTCCTCAACGTCTTTCAACTTATCATCCGGCGGCATGGATTGTAAATGATAGTCTTCCGTAATATTGAGGGGAATCCAATCCTTATAAAGAGAGATGCTTGAGATATATGTATAATGTTCGATGTTATCCCCAAGTACAGTCGCAATTTTTTTGATTTGATGCGGAGCAAATCCGCAGGTATCCATTACAACATCCCATTTCCGGTTTTCTAGAAGTGAAACATCACCGTCTCTATCACCAATTAGCTGCTCAACCTCAGGAAACATCTCTTTATTGGTACCGCGATTAAATAATGTAATTTCGTGACCTCTTTTCAATGCTTCTTTTACCAAAGCTTTTCCTAAAAAACGAGTACCTCCTAATATAAGGACCTTCATAGTTTTCCCCCATTCACTTTAATAGAGTGTAAAAATACCTTTCATTTTACATAACGGTTTTCCTTCTTAAAAAGATACGGAGAGTATAAAAAATTTATTCCCTTTTATTAAAGGAAGGCGTCCAATTGTTCAAGATTAAACAGACTACCCTATCTAATATTCGAAAGTTATAACAGATACATTTCTCCCAAACTCCGATGATCTCCTTTTTTCTTCTTATTCAAGAATATGTCCTGATTGTTGATGTGTAAGAAAACTATACTTCAACTAAACTGCCCCTTTAGTTGAAGTACAATAGTTCACAATCTTATCTATATACATGAATATACAGTTTTCTTTAAGTTGTTGTTCAATTATCTGGCCCTATAATGGAAATAAGCAAATTAAGAGGAAGAACCCTATGTAAATTCTTCCTCTCAAAACTAGATAGTCATTCTAATAGTATTTCAATTATTTGATTACTAAATAAAGTTATTGTATATCCTTCAATTTCTATACCAACTGGGACAAAATGCTCATTTTTATCATCACTTGACAATTCACTGTTAATGATGGTAATCTTAAATAAATTTTTTTATCAATATATATTATAATAGTTAAGACTATTAAGTAAGAAAGGAGGCAAAGAGTGATGGAAACTGTTTTTGTAAATGCAGCATTGGAAAAAGAAGTAAAGTCATATATGTTGCTTGGAGATTTGCTTACTATGGGACCAGTCTGCCCTTTTTTAAGCAAAATTCATATGAAAAACAGCTACCGGAAGCTTTTTGTCTTCTTATTTTAGAATTTGTAGAATATCCTTAAATGGTTTTGTACATTTTGATTAAATACTAAGTAAGCAATTACTAGGCGCCGGTTTTATGCGGCGTCTTTTTGTGTTCTAAAGCAAAATTCACAGAATATCTCTAAATGATTTTGTGTATTTTGGATAAAGTATTACGCAATCCCTAGACGCCGGTTTATTCGGCGTCTTTTTGCGTTCTAAAGGAGAAAAATTAAGATGAATATGTTTTTATGGCCTCCTGTTTGATGAGATTCATGAAAAAGGCTGGCCAATATTTACAAAGAAAGAGTGATATAAATGTTAATTCAATTAAATAGTATTAGTAAAAGCTATTCAGGTGATCCCATACTCTCAAATATATCAATGAAAATTGAATCAGGTGACCGGATTGGTCTTGTTGGAGTGAACGGCTCTGGAAAATCAACCTTATTAAAGATTATTGCTGGGGATATCCCTTCCGATGATGGGGAAATTTATATTGGAAAAGAAACAAAAATTGGTTATTTGCGTCAAAACAGTGGACTCCAAATGGATAATACGATTTGGAATGAAATGTTGAGTGTCTTCGCTGATCTTCTACAGGTTGAAAAAGAACTTCGAGAGTTAGAGAGGATAATGGGTGAACCTTCTTTAATGACTGATACCGAGAAATATGAAAAAACGATGAATCGTTACGCAACAAAATCTGACTGGTTTATGGAACACGGTGGTTACGAAATTGAAGCAAAAATTCGTGGTGTTCTTCATGGGATTGGATTTGGGGACTTTTCTCATGACATACCCATTCATAAGTTAAGTGGAGGTCAAAAAACAAGACTTGCTCTAGCTAAAATACTGTTGGAACAGCCGGATTTGCTTATGCTTGATGAGCCTACGAATCATTTGGATTTTACTACTTTAGCTTGGTTAGAAGGTTATTTGCGCTCATATAATGGTACTATCCTCGTTGTTTCACACGATCGTTACTTTTTGGACTCGCTTGTAACAGTTATTTATGAAGTTGAGCGAACAGAAGCACGACGGTACACAGGTAACTATTCGAAATATGTTGAGAGTAAAGAGAAAAACCGTGAAATTCTTGCTAAGAAATATTCAATTCAGCAAGAACAAATTGCGAAGATGGAAGATTACATTCAACGTAATATCACCATGGCAACGTCGTCTAAAAGTGCAAAAAACAAACGAAAGCAGCTTGACAGAATTGAACGTATCGATAAACCTCTCAAAAACTTAAAACGTGCACAGATGTCGTTTTCAATAGAAAAAACGTCTCATAAAGAGGTGTTACGGGTTCGCGATATCAATATCTACTTCGGAGTAGATAACGAACGAAAGCCACTATTAAAGAATATCAGTTTTCAACTAGGCCGAGGCGAGAAGGTGGCGTTAATCGGTCCCAATGGTATTGGGAAGTCAACGCTAATTAAGACGCTAATTGATGATTATAAACCAGATAGTGGCGTAATAACTTGGGGGAATGGAGTTACTATTGGTTACTACGATCAAGAACAATCTACTTTACATCCAAATAACACAATATTAGATGAGGTATGGAATATGTTTCCTCATATTGAAGAGGCTAGAATTCGTACTGTACTCGGAAATTTCTTGTTTACTGGCGAAGATGTGTTTAAGAAGATATCTTCCCTTAGTGGTGGTGAAAAAGCACGTGTTGCATTATCCAAGCTGATGTTACAAGAAGCCAACGTCCTCATTATAGATGAGCCGACAAATCATTTAGATTTGTTCAGTAAAGAGGTGTTGGAATCAGCACTCATGAATTACGAGGGTACATTGTTCTTCATTTCTCATGACCGTTATTTTCTTAATAAGTTGGCTAATAAAATGTTGGAACTTACTTCTACGGGCACTATTGTATATAACGGCAACTATGATGACTATGTTGAGAATAAATCGCAAAATAGTAGCAAGCCTTTTGCCCAGATAGTAACACAATGATGAAGAGAACTAGAGGGACAAGTAGGGGACCACCTACTACAAAAAAGAGAAATTTCAATAAAAATGCAGTCTCATCAAAAAATAAAATCGAAAAGAGGAAGATAGATATGTCTAATGCGAATCAAATTGCTGTCGTAACAGGAGCAGGTAGTGGGATTGGTAGAGCTACAAGTATTAAACTAGCTGAAAACGGGTATAAAGTAGTTCTAGTTGATTTTAATCAAGTTACAGGTGAAGAAACGCTTAAGCTTATTCAAAATAAAGATGGAGAAGGAATCTTTATAAAAGCAGATGTTTCGAAAGTAGAAGATGTTCAAAATTATGTGAAACAAGCCGTTGACAAATATGGTCGTATTGATGTTTTTTTCAATAATGCAGGTATTATTCAAAAGTTTGCTCTATTTACAACTGTCGAAGTAGAGGAATACGAGCGAGTTATGGACATAAATGTAAAGGGCATTTTTCTTGGAATGAAATATGTAATTCCGGTAATGGAGAAACAAGGCAAAGGTTCTATTATAAATACGGCTTCATCTGCGGGCATTCGTCCGGAACACAGTATCGCTGTTTATTCTGCAAGTAAACATGCCGTTATCGGCTTAACCAAAGGTGCGGCGATTGAATACGCCAATAAAGGTATCCGAATTAATGCCGTTTGTCCAGGTGGAATCGTTACACCACTCTTCAAAAGTGTTGGGGAAACGCTTGAAAAAACAGGATATGTACCAGAAGAAATGTCGCCTATGCGAATGGGGAGACATGGTGAACCAGAAGAGGTTGCGGAAGCAGTTTTGTTCCTAGCTTCCGATAAATCAAGTTTCATGGCCGGTTCGATTGTGACGGTAGACGGTAGCTTAACCGTATAAGGAAAAACCTTGTTATCGTAAACATACAAGGCCGTGATGTTTCGTTTTCATTAAAAATGGACTAGGAGGAGAAACCAAATGAAATATCAATTACTGGGGAAAAGTGGATTGAGAGTATCTGAGTTATCCTTGGGGGATTGCAAAAAGTGTCTCACAAACGATAGATGAAGATACAAAGAGTTTAGACATAACGCCTATTCCATTTGGAGAACAAGAAACTAAGGATCAGGTTGTACAAGTAATCAATGATTTTTCTAGGCAAAGAGTCCAAGCCTTGGATAATCAAAAGTCTACCATTATCAATACAGCTGCTGATAATATCGTTAAAGACTATGGAAAACATTCAGTTTGCAAAAACAAATGAAAGTTATTGGAAAGGGACAGCGTTAGGGAGGAAATGACGTTGTGAAAAGTGAATTTAAATAACAAAAAAGCCTACGATCCTTGCTGTTCAAGGAAGTAGGCTTTTTTAACTTTTCTTGTTTAATAGTTAACTGTTTTTTGTAACTTTGAATATAATTGTTTATTTTTGTGTGCCTTAATGAACTAACGCACCCGTTAGTTCTATAATGGTTCCTACCAGCAAAGTGCGGAAAACATACGCTAAGGGTTTGTTCAGGAAATCCTGATGGACTTTACAATAAAAAACATAAATCTTCGAAGATGAAGTCCTTTCGATAGAAAAATGGTTAAATTACCATGTACCTTCATCCCCTTGAGCATACAACTGTAGGATAATAGAGGCTACGCTGAACTTAAGAAATACTTACTTCTTATCCCCAAAGGTTTTTAAAATTTCACTTCAGTCTTCCATAAGTTTATTATTTCTCCTGGTAATGGTTGACATGCATGCATGCCAATTTAACGGATTTACTTTAACCTCAATGAGTGCAACGTTACCAAGCCTTAAAAGGTATGTAAACTCCCCCCTCAAGGTCGCAAGACCTAATCCCAAAAGCACCGGAAAGAAGACAGTATCACAGGTGGTAATTACCATTAGAACCCTATCATTCTATTTCCTTCTCTTTGCTATATCACCTATTTTGAAAACGTTCTCAAAAAATGAATAAAAAAAATAATAGAGAAGTAGTCTAGATTATATTTTATTGATTGGCATCGAAACTTTAGCAAACTAAGGTTAAATTACCATTCTCATCAGAAGTTCACCTTCTTGTTTATTTCTAACACTTCCACATTAATTGGTTTTACATATCGAATTACCGTCAATGAAGCAACAACTGCTAAACAGCCCGCTAATACAAATGCTGCTGAATATGCTCCAGATACCTGAACAAGATATCCTGTTAAAGTTGGACCAATTATTCCAGCGGTATTTGCTAAGAAGTGCATGAAACCTCCGACTGAACCAACATTTTGTTGATCTACAATATCCTGAACAATCGCCCAGTAAATGGAACCTGTTAAGTATAGGAAAAATACAGAAAGAGCTACCAATGTGACCGCCCCTATTGTTGTTGTGACAAGACCAGCGAACCCGATACAAACTGCAGATATAAATAAACAAGGAACGAGTACAACTTTACGTGAGAATAAAACCCCTCTCTTCACATACTTTTTAAAGAAGAAATCTGACACAAGTCCACCCAAGGCAAGACCAGCGAAACCTAAAATCCATGGAATAACAGTGACAATACTCATGTCTTTTACACTTAAGCCACGAGCATCGACTAAATAACTAGGAAACCAAGTTAAGAAGAAAAACAGAATATAGGAATACGAAAAATATGCAAAAGCTGTAACTAAAACTGTTTTTTGTTTCAAATAAAAGGTTAATTTCAACTTTCCTTTTGTTACTACATTTGTTTTTTCCTCTTTAACCTGTTCAGATGAATCTGCTGGTTTTTCTTTAACAAATTTCCACCAGAAAATAGCCCAAATAATACCAACCACCATAATAGCAATAAATGAAACTCTCCAGCCGTATGCGATTGCGACAAAACCAACAATTGGTCCTGCAATGGCACCACCAAGTGGCGTTCCACTATTCGTTAAACCGACAACAGTTGCACGGTTACTCGGAGGAAACCAGTTATTTACCATTTTATTTATAGTTGCCGCGAGTGGACCTTCACCCATCCCAAACAAAACACGAATGACAATCATACTGACAAAGCCTGCGGCAAGCACAAGTGCACCGCTGAATAATGACCAGACAATCATAGCAACAAAAAGCGTCATTTTCGCGCCATATTTATCAGCTGCGACGCCTCCTACAAAATTAAAAATAGCATAACCAACAGAAAAACTACTAAAGATTATACCCATTTGAGTAGGTGTTAAACTTAAATCACCTTGAATAAAGGGTGCCGCAATCGAAAGTGCCGATCTGTCCAAATAATTAATGACACCAGCCAAGAAAAGCAAAATCATAACAGATGTTCTACCCTTTGAAAACATACTATTCCTCCTTAAGTTTATCTAGTAATTTCAATTACTGGAATAATGATGTTCAATCTTGATATCCCAGTCTAGGTGTAAAACACAACTAATTGCACTTCAGCAGCTGTCATACCAGAAACACACATTCGATATAATCCTCATTATCATCCATAAAATAATAGCCTACACGATTTGCACCCTAAGCTTATTGAGAAAAAAGGTATTTATAATCGTTTCAAGAAACATTGGGACGATCATCGTTCCACCCCGAAAACAATCAAGTGTTTTTGAATATCTATTTACATCCCCCTCAAGTTTCTTGTTTCATAGTTGTTAGCTTCCCTAATTTTTGCATATAACGTGGAACGTGGGCCGAATTATATAGTAGAATTTTCCTTTACTACAGTTCAACTCACCATGTTGGCTAAGTGTAAACCCTTAAGCACGTTTAATGGCTTTTTCCATATCTTGCTGACGCCAGTACTCTTCAATTTCTTCTAAAGTTTTCCCTTTGGTTTCTGGTGTTTTATAGTGAATAAATACGCAAGCAACTATTGATAATACAAGCAACTATTGATAATAC